>JAFVSW010000138.1 GCA_017503545.1 Lentisphaeria bacterium
CCGTTTTGCCTGATAGCACCAGGTATCTTTTGTGTAATCGCTGAGTGCGCCGAGAAAGAGTGGGACATCCCCGGCAAAGGTAAAGAAACGGTCCTGCGTATCATCATTTTCATGTCCGCCATAAAGCACACGGTTGAAATGTTCGTTGGATCCGAAAATTTCACGATAATCAGATTTTACAGACATAGATCTTATGATTCCTTATTGTAATTCGACCAACCCGGCAACAAAATCCGGGGCGAGTGTGAATGTGATATAACCTTTTTCATTCCGTTCAAATGCCAGTTCCACCGGTTCCTTGCCAACTTCAAAAAGCGTGACTTTCTGAATGGATGCAATGTCAGAGGTCCGGACTTCGATCTGACCTTCTTTTGCATCATTGCGGGCGATCCGTGCCATGGTACGGAGAATGGGAATACATACAGTTCCGCGTTCGCTGCGGAAGATGTTCGCCCGGAATCCGGAGGATGCGTGGATCGGGTCTGCATCAAAGATCCAGCGTCTGCGATACAGTTTTTCCAGCAGCGGAATGTAAAGATCGAACAATTCTTTGGAAGGCATCATACCGGGATAACTGGTAAAACAGGCTCCGTAATACAAGGCTTCCTGGAACATTTTTTCGATGGCAGCATCCTTCATGTCATAACAGAGAATGAACATGGGTTTTGTGCCGATGCCGTAATATTGCAAATGGTCGTCCAGCCAGGTATCGGCTTCCGACATATAAGCATCAAAGAATTTGAGGATTCCGACGGAGAACGGACCATTGGCAATGATGCTTTTTTCCGGATGGAGCAAAGAAGAAAGATGTTCCAGATGAGGATAATAGCTGAACCCGCTCATGTACGCCGGTTTGTTATCGATCGCCGTCATTCCGTCATAATGGGCAGTATCAATAAAGTTATAACAGGGCTGATCCAGGAAGATCCCATCCATTTCCGGATACCGTTCCACGATACCGTTGATCTGCCGTGTCATATCCTTGCCGAAAGGCAGAGATAGATCGGAATTCATCATTTGTGTACCGACCCAACCGCTCCAATATTCGCCGCGACGGTTTTTGATGCGGCAGTTGAAAATGTCATCCGGCAGATTTTTGACGCATCCGTCGCCTGTGACTTGAAGATAAGGGAACGCACAAATATTTCTGTCATGGAGCGTTTTGATTGTTTTATGAATCAAATCCACGGAAAGAATGGTTTCATCTTCCGTAAAATGCCCGCTGCGCCAGGAGTCCATGCCTTCCGGATGATAATTGCCGTAAGCGGGGAAATGTCCGTGGACTTCATACCATTTCATGCCCAGCGTTTTCATGTCATCGGCTTCCTGATCGGAAACATAGGGATTGCCGCTGATATGTCCCCCCCAGAGGGCATCGATTTTATTGGATTTTGGTTCAAAATAATCGTTATACCGTTCATACAGCCAGCCGAGGGCAGGGCGCCAATGTCCGACCGTTCCCACAAGGAGAAGTTTTGTGACGGCGTCCCGTTCCGGTGACAGGGCAAGAAAATCAAATTCCACATTCAAATCTTTTTCCCGGAATCCGGAAACAAATTTCAGACGGGGCGTCTTAAAATCGAAAGGCATGGTAAGCAGAATACCCATATCTTTTCTCTTGGAATAAACAGAGAGACAGGGGAACGTGGTTCCGCTGCAGATTTCTCCGTATTCCAGTGTCAAACCGGCATGACGATACGGGCCGGTCGGCATATTTTCTTTGGCGGTCCAATATTCCACAGGGAATACCGGTTGCGGCTGGGGCAGATTCCAACTGACGGCACAGGTGCGGAAATCGCCGGAATCCATGTGGAGAGAACTTTCCCAGCAAAGAGCATCGCCGTCGGCATGATAACATTCGGTCAACGTCCAGGGGGCGCCGTGGAATGTTTTGCGAATGATCAAAGAGGTCTCTGCCGCTTCAAAGTCGATGGATGCAAGATCGTCGCGGGTGAAAGTTTTTCTCAACAGTTCATCGCGAACCGTCACATCGCCATCGTAAGAGGACCATGTTTTCTGTTCATCGAGACAGACATCCATTTTCCGGAATCCACCATCCTTTTTGGACAGTGTCAATTCCAGTTTTCCGCAATTGATGATCCATTCTGTATCGGTACTTTTCAAAATAAATCGATTATTTTCCATTTTATATACCCATTATCAAGCAAAGAATTTTTCAGCGTTGCCTTTTGCAACTTTGTAGAAGACTTCTTCTGTGATCCGTTTTTCCGCACGCCATTTCAACAGAATCGTTGCCATATCCATAGTACATTCTTTTGTACAGATGTCCGACCCGAAAAACAGACGATCCTGAAATTCGGTCAGAAATTCGGCACCATAATCTTCATCCAATGGGAAAATTGTGGCGGCTTCGGAAAGTTCACCCAGAAGATTGGGATATGCACGGAACAATTTCTGTACCACACCATTGCGGATCAGCGGTCCATGCAACGGCTGATTGCCAAAAATGTATTCCCCTTTCTTATCAAAAACCGGTTTCCGCTGTGCGGCACTGTCCAGTTCAATCATTTCCCGCCAGAAAATAGGACCATGAGCAAACACGGTCAGATTGGGGAACCATTGGAGGATACGTTCAAAGGATGGCAAGCCGCGCTGATCACAAAGCCCGAAATCGCCGTAGGTGCGGTCGGAACCGTCCCAAGTGACCGGCAGCCCGACTTTTTCAGCACACGCCAACAGGTTCAATACCCGTGGGTCTTCCGAATCCATATTGGGCATGATTTCCCCCACACCTTTACAGCCTTTGTCCTTGTAATATTGCAGTACGGTATCAAGAGGAGCCGTACAGGTGTTGGTCAGGCAGCGCGGGTCGATATTACAGAACGGGATGAAGCGATCCGGATGTGCCGCTGCGATTTCCAGAATATCTTCGTTCGCCTGGGGCAGATAGATTTCCGAACTGACAATCGGCAGCAGGCAGCCTTTCTCAATGTTGTATTTGTCATAGACATGGAGTAATTCATCCGGACTGCAGAATTGTACGACAAACGGAACCGGTTTACGGTATACGTGGGCGTGAATGTCAAAAAACATAAGTCACCTCAATAAAAAAATCAGGAACAGAAGAACTTCATGGCATTGTCACGGGCGATCTTGCGGAAAACTTCTTCCGTGATCCGTTTTTCATCCCGCCATTTCAAAAGCAGATTGCGGGAGTTCAACGTTTGACCGGCATAACAGATGTCCGTTCCGAAATACAATCTGTCCTGAAATTCCGTCAGGAATGCCGGGCCGCGCACATCGTCTGTTGCCAGATAGCCGGCAGCATCGGAAAGTTCGCCCAACAGATTCGGGTAAGCCCGGAACAGTTTATGAACTACACTGTTTTCAATGATCGGACCATGGCGTTTCACCTTGCTAGCGATATAATCCCCATTGCGGAAAAAGACCGGTTTGCGTTGTGCCACGGTATCCAGTTCGATCAATTCGCCCCAGAAAATCGGACCGTGGGCAAATACGGTCAGATTGGGAAACCATTGCAGGATCCGTTCATAGGAAGGCAAGCCGCGTTTATCACAAAGTCCGAAGTCGCCATATGTACGGTCGGAGCCATCCCAGGTGACGGGGAGTCCGACTTTTTCGGCACATGCCAACAGATTCAAAACCCGTGGATCTTCCGATTCCATATTAGGCATGATTTCGCCCAACCCTTTACAACCTTTATCTTTGTAATATTGGAGGACATCCTGCAGCGGAGCGGTGCAAGTATTGGTCAGACAACGCGGGTCGATATTGCAGAAAGGAATAAAACGGTCCGGATGGGCTTCTGCCATATCCAGAATATCTTCGTTCGCTTGAGGGAGATAGATTTCTGAACTGACGATCGGCAGAATACAGCCTTTTTCAATGTCGTTTTTGTCATAAACTTCCAACAGTTCTTCTTTACTGCAGAACTGAACGACAAAAGGTACCGGGTGACGGTATGCGTGCGCGTGGATGTCAAAAAACATGATCAATTACCTTTCTTATTTGAGATATTTCTTAAAGCCCTGTGTAATTACACCAGCTGCTTCTTTCGGATTCCGGTGTTCATCAAAAACACCTTTGTTGTTATAGCCGCGGGGACGATGGAGTATACGCCCCTGCATACCGGTACGGGTATCGCAGAACATCCAGATGGCAAGACCGTTGATCCGATCGTTTTCCCCGACGATGCGGATGACTTCTTCTGCAAGATCCGCCTGATAGCCTTCGGTCCATCTTGCGCGGAAACGGTCTTTGTAGCCATATAAGGCAGCAGCACCGATTTCGCTGATGATAAAGGGTTTGTCTTTTGCTGCCGGAATCCCGTCCAGATATTCCATATAGCCTTTGATCACCGGTTCAATCAAATGAATGGTGCGGATTTCTTCTTCCAGTGGATCATACCAGCCCGGATAAAGGTTCATGGAAACAATGTCTGCATATTCAAAGACAATGTGATCTTTTCTGCCGAGAAGTGCAAACGTGACCGGCCGCTGGGGATCAAGTTGATGAATCATTTCCGTTAAGGATTTATACAATTTTGCCGGTTCTTCATCAAAGGAATTACATTCATTGAGATATCCCCACATGATAATGGACGGATGGTTTCTGCTTTCCCCGATCATGGCACGGACGTTATCCAATTGGGATTGGATGAACAGAGGATCGCACATGCCTTCCGGCGATTGTTTACCCCATGCCAACCCTTCTTCCCAAACAAGAATACCAAGTTCATCACAGAGATCCAGAAATCCCTGATTCTGCGGATAATGTGAGCCGCGTACAAAGTTTGCACCGGTTTTCTTGATGAGCATCAAATCATTCAAATGGATGATTCCCGGTAATGCCGCACCGAAATCCGGATGATGTTCATGGCGGTTGTACCCCATCAGTTTCAATGGTGTACCATTCAGCAGAATATCTCTGCCTTTGACTTCAATGGAACGCAAACCGAACCGTTCTGTAATGGAATCGCCTTCGATTTCACAATGGAGCGTGTGAAGGGCCGGGGCATCCGGTGTCCAAAGCACAGGATTGGGAACCGTGGCTTCCATGTACCCCTTGCCATCCCGGATTTTACAGAGAAATGCAGTTTCTTCTGCGGCATTATCGAAAGAATAACGAACCGTTGTTTCATCGGGAACATTACCGCCGAATTGGAATGTGACCCCGATCTTTCCGGCAGCAGGATCGATCATGGAAACATAAGCGCGGTCAATATAGAAATCCGGCATTTCCATGAGATAGAAAGAGTAATAAATTCCGCCGAATGCATAAAAATCCACCGCCAATTGGAATTGAGGGGCTTTTGCTTCATTGCAAATATTATTAATGGCGATCATCAGCGTGTGAACACCTGCATCTGCCTGAAAATCAAAGTTGAGTGGCGTGAATGGCATATTGGATCTGCCGATTTCTTTGCCGTCACAATAAATACGGCAGTATAAACCCATGCCGCCAATGTGAAGACGCAGTTTTGCCGGATGATCAAGGCGGAATGTGGATTTATAACATCCGGTCCCTTTGGCTCCGGCAAACTGTTCCATGGCATCAAAACAGCCGGGCAAAGTCAAATGATCCGTGAATATCTGTGCGGCAGGATCAAACGCATCAATATCCTGATTCCGGTTGAAAGAAAAATCCCAGGAAGCAGGCAGGATAATTTGATTTCTTTTTTCATAAAACGGGTAGTGAGACATCCTTCAAAAACTCCTTTCAAAAACAGCCGCGTTTTTTTTCGGTATTCTGTCGTTTCTGATTACGACGTAAGTTAGCATCGTTTTTGCATAAGTCAAGTCATTTATGTAAAAAAAAGACCGAATTCTGATCAGACTTTTTCTATTCATATAGATGATTGAGTGAAACGTTTAACTTTTTCTGTTTTCTAAATGACAAAACTGCCAAAAAACAGGTCGATCAATTTGGCAGTTTTATCTTGTCCCTGATCATTGTTTTATTGTGACCACGGACATCTTTTTCAAAACTGGAATGGTCAAAATTCCAGTTCTGCGGTGAGCGGACAGTGATCCGATGCATTAGTCCAGGGCCCGACCCGGAAATCCAACAGTTTGACTGCACCTTTGGGATAAGTGCAGATATAATCCAGTGTGGCGCCGGAATGATGGGTTGCCGTCCAGGGAATGAAATTATTGCACACATCCCAAAGACTGTGGAGATACTGAATTTCTTCTGTTTCCGGCGTGGCATTGAAATCCCCGCAGAAAACCGCCGGAGTCAAGTGTTGTTTTTCCACTTTTTCCGTGATCATACGGATGGCTTCCATACGGTTTTTCTGCGCATCGGGATATTCCGTTCCGGTACAGAAATGAGCTACAAGAAAATAAAACGGCTTTTCCGCCTCGATCTTTACAATGAGGCATATACGCTGTTCATATCCCGGCGGTGTAGGCAAGTCGATCTTATCCACCAGTTTGGATGGATATTTCGACAATGTCATCAACCCGTAATCCCCCACATTGTCCCGGCTGGTCGCTCTGCCGAAAATGGCGGGCATTTTCAGATAATCGCCATAGAGTGCAGGCATATCCAGATCCGGCACAAAATCTTCGTGGACCGTGACTTCTTCGCAACCGATCACGTCGGCATGGAGTTCTTCCAGAAGTTTTGCACTTCTCAACCAGTCCGATTTTTTATCTTCTCCGAATGTGGAAGCGGTATTGAATTCAGCGATTTTGACTTTCATGCAGCAATCTTTCTGTTTCTGTTGTTACTTGATTTTGAAACCTTTGGGGTTCGCTTTGATAATCTTTTCCATTTCCGCATTGGAAATAATTTTCTGATGTCCCCAGTAAGCCATGGTGAATTCTTTGAAATCCGGTTTCAATTGAACTGCGACAGTCTGGTAAGGAGCGAGTGCGACAGAGGCTTTCAACACATTTTCATCACGGACGAATGTGATATAACCCGGATTTTTGCCGTATTCAGAGTCAAACAGTTTGATTTCTGTTTCTTCGGGTGTCAGCAAATGAGATTCGCCGTATCCGGTCGGGGTATTCAATGTCCGTTTCCGGGTAACTGCAACGCGTTTGTAAGATTTTTCATCCCAGCGAATTTTTGCATCTCTTGTAAGATTCGGGCAGACATATTGGTTAAAAGAGATCCGTTTGATCGGTTCCACAGAATCTTTACTTGGGGTGAGACGGACAAACATCATCGGGGAATCTTTTCTCATATAGAAACGCAGAGTGACTTTTGCACCGTCAAAATTGAGTGTGCCTTCGCAACCGGCAAGACCGGCGGCTTTGTCTTCCCAGAGTTTCATGTCGCCCCGGTTGTAATTGATATTACGGTAACTGATCCCGTTGACCACAAGCCCGCCGATCCCGCGGGGGACAGCCTGTTTGCCCATGTTATTGATCATGAATTGCGGGGCGGCTTTGCCGCTGGTGTTTCTGGATGCGCCCATACTCAACAGATAACTGTGGTGACTGTTGCTGATGACGAATTCATCACACACACCTTTCGGTGTCTCGATGGAACGTTTCAGAATGGCTGTGACGGGGCCGGATTCCGCAGCTGTGATGACGGTTGCAGCAGTGATCGCAGCAAGTGTAAAAAGAGTTTTTTTCATTGTTACAGGTCTCCTTTACCTAAAAATTTAATACTACCGTACATACCAAGATTATGGTTGTCGTTCAAGGTCATAGATGTGGATCTGCTTTCCTGCGGGCGATTCAGTTTGTTGCTGACAATGTTGGCATTCCACAGAGTGTAGGGTGCAGGCGTTTTTTCCTGCATACATTTGAAGGGGATAAAGAATTCTGCTGTCCAGCCGTTATCTTTTACGATTGCTTTGCTGGTAAAGCCGACACCCTTCCATGTGCCGTTGTAAGGCGTGATGATCGGAAAGATGTTCCGGTATCCGGTTTTTGTATTGTTCATCGTGTCGAAAACAAAGTGATAGAAGTCTCTGCGATGCTTTTTCGGGGAGAAGAAGATTTCACAACTATCGTTGTGCCAGATATCCTTTTTGGGATTGGCTTCCGGTTTGTGTTTTGCTTCCAGCAGACCGTAGATACCATCGGCTTTCCACGCCAGTTTGATGGAGACCGGGAACTGTGTTTTTGTACCGCTTCCGGTGGCATCCTGTAATATTGCCGGTTTGACTTTTTTCCAGAAGGGTTCATTGCCTACACCGTCCACTGTGACCGCTTCCGTTTTCAAAATCTGATAAACATTGTAAACGGGTTTGACATAGCTCTGACGGCTGCGCTGTGCCTGGAATGCTCTTGCATAAGGTTCCGAAAGAACAAGATAACGTTTTTCTTCAATGGAACCGGGTTTGATGTATTTTTTTGCATTGAGCAAATGTTTTTCCAATATGTCCACGACTTTCGGCGGGAACAGCGGATTGATGCCGGAACCTGTGACAGGGACGTTATCATCCATCATATAATGTTTGATATAAGCATCTTTCAATGTTTTGTGGAATTTACGCAATTCTTTACCGGCTTCTTTTCCATAAAAGGGTTCCCAGTGTTCGTCAATGGCGGCATCCACATTGAAATCGGGATTCCAGAACGCACGGGCTGCACAGTATTCGGAATAGTAGTGAGACCAGTTGAGTCCGCCGTATTGATCGTAGAAGATGTTCATGTTACCCAGATATTTGCCGCAAACTTTAATAGAGTCTCCGACAAATTGGGAGCAGATGGCGCGGATCAATTCGCTTCCGCCGTTTTTTTCTGCCGGAATATTGTAGATATACAGTGAGTCAATGGGACGGTTATTGGTGGCTTCGTACCATTCTTTCAATGTTTGCAGAGTGCCAGCAATTTTCTTTTTGTTCAGCGGAACGCGGGGCAGTGCATGGGTACAGACACGCAATACAATGTTATCCGGCAATTTCCATCTGGGATCGAGTGGTGCGCGTGTGCCGCCCTGATAGGGCATGAATGCCACTTTCAAACCGGGAAATTCTTTTTTGACACGGGTTGCATAATATTGGAGGAAACGACCGTATACATCGCTCTGGATGCAGCCGCGTTTGATGTTGGCTTCTGTGATCAGATTGAGTTTTTTGACCGTGGGATTACGCATCATATCATAATCTTTCACTTCACCGTCGCACTGACCGAAGTTGACAAAACGGGTGTTCGGTGCATACGACCAGATCTTGTGAGTTTTGCCTTTGGATGCATAGAATTTGTGCATGGCATCAATGATGAGATCTGCAAATTTCAGATTGGTCAGGTCAAAACTGTTGCCGATATGGGCTTTTTTATTCCGGTACATGTGACCGGATTCGTTGGTGAAATAAATATCTTTATCACGGTCCGGATACCATTGTGTCAGGAATTTCGGTTCCGGGTCATGCCCCGGATGGAATGGGTAGGGGCCCATAAAGTTTTCCAATCGCCAGCGTTCCTGGATACGGATATTCTTGTCCGGTGTTCCGGTGGATGGATGATTTTTGCCCAGAAGTTTTTCCCATTTTGCATTGCCGCGGAGAGACCAGCCGATCCAGCATCCGTCACGGTTGAAGAAATGAGGTGCATCAGAATAACGCAGGGCGGGGATGGTAAGATCGGTGATTTTCGGGTAAAGAGAACCGTATTCGCCGGGGAAATACCAGCGGCAGCCGAACATACGTTCCACAAAGTCGCAAGCACCCCAGAGAGTACCGCGGAGAACTCCCACATCCGTCAAGTCCACTTTGGCTTTTTCCGCTTTGGTCAAAAGATTGCTGTCATACCCCACGATGGCGATGGTATCGCCGGTGGTGAAGATTTCATATCCCTGTTTCGGGCCTTTGAACGGATCGGCACCGAGTTTTTTGGTAATATCGTTGTACCCAAGTACGATCCGGTACGGATGTTTTATTGCCTTGTCCATTTCTTTTACATCATAGATGGCAACTTTCTGTCCGGTACACTTTTCAATGGCATCCTGAAGAATGACCGCTGCACGTCCGGCACTGGCGGAATCCGCCCGGTTTTTCCTGTTATAAACAATCGCAAAATTCAATTTGCCTTTTTCGACCAATTTGATTGGCTTGTGATTCGCCGGTTTGCCGAATTTAACAGGCGTCAATGCCGGATTTTTCAAGTCCGGAGCAGCACTGAACGCGGTAATGGCACCGACGGTCAAAAGACAGACGGTCATGACCTTTTTCATCATAATTTTTTATTTCCTTTCGTGCTTTTTCCGTTGTAACGGAAGATTTTGTTTTTATTTATGATCTGCAGATATTTAACAATGTGTTATTTTCTTACCGTTCCCAGGGAACGTATAAATGTTCAGGGCGTGCCGAGATTTCTTTTGCTGTGTAATATTGTGTGCCGGCATAACTGAACGGTAAACGTGGATCGTTGGATGCGCCGTTCAGTAATTTTGCCGATTCGGCACTGACATGACCGTCTGCCAGCAGGATGTTTGCAGTTCTTATGTGCCGGTATGCTACGGTACTGGGGATGATTTCAAAATTGCCTTTCTTGCGGTTCTCTATTCCTTCTTCTCCTGTCTTTGAATTTGAATTATAACAGGCATCTCCGTGAGTCAAAAAGCGGGAAGGCATTTTGATTTGGGATGCTTTGACCGCATCTTTATTATGATGTATACTGTTACCATACTGTTTACTGTATCGTCCGAATGTATGGTTGTAACCGTATGATACATAAGTTTTCAAGTTGCTGTAATAAAAGTTGGATGGACATTGGTAAACTGATTTTTTTGCTCCATACGTTTGTTTGCCCAGATATTCCATCATGTGATCAGACCACAACAAGCCGGCCACACTGTAAAGATCATTAGTTGAATTACCGGTGGTACCCTCTCCAAAGAAAACGTGATAATAGACATCATTGTTATCCCCCAGATAACGCAGCGTTGCAGTTCCGATCTGTTTCAGGTTGCTGGCACAGGCCGAACGGCGGACATAGAAGCGGGATCGTTGCAATGCCGGTAAAAGCATGGCGGCAAGGATCGCAATGATGGCAATGACAACAAGCAGTTCGATCAGCGTGAAGCGGGCCCGCTTCCTCCGCACCTGTGCGGAGGAGTGAATACTGTTCCGGATAGAATCAGAAATAACTTTTCTTTTTTTCATAGTCCTGTTTTCCTTCCTCTGTGATCAATCACGTTTTTCATGAAATGGATTTATGGTTCTATTTTCTTCTATTAACTATAACAGATATTTTTGTAAAAGACAAGTGGAAATTTGTCATAAAATTATGGAATATTGTCACTTTTATAATTTTAGGGATAAAAAATGCGAAAAATATGGGGCTTCTGCTTGACTTTTTGAAATAAATAGAGTAATGTAGTATCAGAAAAAGATAAAAACAGGATGTAATAATGAAACTTTTTGAGGATTTTTGTTTTGCGAAAATATTTCCCTGTTCCACCCGTTTACCGTTCCGTATCCGGGCGGCGGGACATGTGATCATGGGGGATCTTCACAAGGAAAAAGTACGTTTATGTAATTTTGTAGAGTTATTCTGGGGGATCAAAGGATCGTGTAAATTCAGTTATCCGGATGGCGAATACACATTGAAAGCGGGAGAGGTCTGTTTTTATACTTCCGGCATGATCCATGATTTTACTGCAAATCCGGGCGGATTTGAATGTTGCTGGATGTCATTTGAGGGACATCAGGCGGATGATTTTTTCAATGGATTCCATACTACTATTCTGCCGCATTATGCGGGAAATTGTCCATTGGAACGGTTTAATCTTCTGATCAAAGATTTGGGGCGGGATGATCCGGCGGCGGTGTACAGTCAATTATCCATCGGGATGCGTATTCTGATTACGGCATTGACCCCGCCTAATGCGGATACAGAACGGCATCATCTTGATTATGCAGAGATAGCCCGTCAGCTTGCGGACGAACATTTCAGCAATTTTGAAACAACGGTACAATTTCTTGCGGACCAATTGCAAGTTCACCGTGGATATCTGAGCCGTATATTCCGTGAAAAATACGGCACTACATTATCGGATTATATTTTGAAATTACGTTTGGAATATGCACAGGAATTATTGATTACAACGGAGCTTCCGGCTGGTGATATTTCCACTATGTGCGGTTTTCATGACTACGGATATTTTATGCGATTCTTCCGGAAAAGAACGGGTATGTCTCCCGGTCAATTCCGGAAATTCAATAAACAATAGAGGGTATAAAATCAGATTTTCATTGAGCTCAACTGTTCTTGAATTTTTATATCATTCCGAGGTAATTTCAAAAGTCCGGCAAAATCACTTTTTTAAAATCCAATTTTCTTCCGTTCTGAAAAGTTGAGAAGAATCAAAATCCAGTACAGTACCTTTGATGCCAACTCTTGATTTGTCTGTGGATTATAAAATCATTCCGGATTGTTATAGAATATTGACACAAAGTTCAATATACGGATAAGACGCAGGCTTGCTGTAAAACAAGTCCTGTAAGGACGGCAAGAGTCAGACAGCCCAGGGTGAGCGCAGCGTAACCCTGGGGATAAGACGTTGAACGACATTGACCAAGACCGGCATTGACGGATATGGCGTTCCGGCACGGAATGACATATTCGCCAATGCAATGATGTTTCCGGGAATGTCATTGCCACCACG
>JAFVSW010000139.1 GCA_017503545.1 Lentisphaeria bacterium
CTCTTGCCGCCCCACAAGGGGGCTTGTTTTGCGATTGATCCGTGTTTTTTCGTGCAGTCGTGACTGTGATTAGACTTGAGATAACATTTCTGCTCATAAACAAAAATCTGACAAAATCACTTTTTCAAAAATCAAAATTCTCCCGTTCAAATACGAGAAAATACCCGTTTTTTGAAAATTTATGGGATATCTGTGATTTTTTCAAAAAAAAAATGTTTTTGTAATGGCGAAATCCCTTTTTTCATGCTATATTGTTGTCATAACCTGTAACTGAGGATTCTATAATCATGATGAGAAAAATTTTGTTTGCCGCTTTTTCCTTGTGTTTCTGTTTTTATTTCATCGCTTGCAGTTTTTATACCCGGGAAGAACAGTATTCCATGCTCCGTTTGGGGCTTTATTCGCCAGAAACATACCGGTCCGATCTCAGTGTGCAGCAATTGATTGCCGCTATGCAGCGTGCCAATGACCCCGCAAAAAAATTTATGAATGCAGAACGGTATCTGCTCAAACAGAAAACCGTCGCAGAAACGGAAGTGGATAACCGGCGTACCGCACAGGAATATGTGACTGAAATCAAATTCTGTAAGCCGGACAGTATCCGCTGGACTCATTACCGTAACGGGAAACCTTTCAAGATCAATATCTGCCGCAATGGAGCAGTGTGGGAAATCGACCCGTTATCGAAACGTGCTGAAAAGTTGCCGGAAGGGTTCGGACTTGATTTGTTCCGTACGATGATCGCACTGCTTAATCCTTCGAAAACTTATCTTGATGTATTCAAGGATGTATCTGTTGACCGGGTTTTAGAGGATCGTGTTCCGTGTTACCGTCTTGTATGTCAGGCGTATAATGAAGAGATTCCGCCGTATGTGATCTATGTGAATGAAAAAACATTCCGGACGATGAAAGTGGAAACAATTCAATTCAAAGATGATGGTTCACAATCTCTTTATATTTCAATTCCCCAGGAATATACCTGGTTCGGTGATGTGCTGATGCCCCGTGTTACCACGGTCACTTATTCCGGTCAGAGAAATATCAGTATGGTGCTTGAATTTATTCTGAATCCGAATATTCCGGATGAAGATTTTCAGATTCCGGAACGGTTTCAGATCAAATTGTGATCAGAGGTAATTTCAAAAGTCCGGCAAAATTTGACTGAAAAAGGATTGTTGAAGAGATGGAAATGGTAGTTTGTGTGTGGCTACCCAGAGGGTAACCACCTCAAACGCTCCGTTTTCAGATCTCAACAAGAGTTTTCAGGCATTTTTGAAGACTTTTGAAATTGCCTCATCAGAATTCGTTTTTCAATCTTGCAATTTCAGCAGTCATTTTTTCAATGACGCGCTGTTTATACACGTAGACACTGTTTTCGGAAAGTTCCAGGCGTTTTGCTATATCGGAGGCTGAAATGCCGTTGGAGAACATCGTAAAGACTTTGATCGTCTTTTTATCCAGTTTGCCGGATATGTTTTTCAGTGCCAATTCCGGCAGATACCGTTCCCATTCTTCCCGTGCCAATGCTTCCACTTCCGGTTCCACAGAATAATCCAGAAGATCTTCTCCATCCCATTCCCCGGAGGAGAGTGACATAGGGACCGGTCCTTTATCCCGGAGAAAATTTTTTGCCGTATTCCCCGCGATCCGGCAGATCCAACCGCGGAATCGTCCTTTTGACGGAGCATAATCAAACGAAGGCATGGCATTCCAAATCTTGAGCAGGGTAAGCTGAACTACCTCATCTGCATCATGATGTGCCAGTCCCATTCTCCGGATGATATTGTAAATATATTTCCGGTAATAGGCAACAAATTCAGACCATGCACAATCATCGGATTGATTTTTCGCTTTCCCGATAAGGGAAACACGTGTGATCATGGCATCTGCATTTCTGTTTGTTGTTTGTTCTGCATCCATCTTTATTTACCTTGTCTTACGATATAAAAAACGCCGCCATTTCTGACGGCGTTTTTGCAACAGGCCTTTTTATTATGCCAGTGCTGCCAGATTACCCGCGTTACGGTTTTCCGGATCGTACCAGTTTTCTGTTTCGCCGGATGCAAAACTGCAAAGGGCGTCACTGCCGCTGACAGGATCATTATTCTGCAACAGATCATATTCTGTTTCTGCGGAGTAGAGCATAGCGGAATCCGCAGATTCGGAAGATGTCCACGCCATCAAATCCGGAGTGCTGTTACTGGCGTAATCCATGAGAACATCCATAACAGGCAACTCGGTCTTGATTTCAAAGGATCCGGTTTTGACTTTGCTTTCATTGCCGGCAGCGTCACGCGCAATCATTTCAAACTTGTATTTGCCTTTGTCCAAGCCCTTGATGGTAAAGCTGGTATCTGTGAGGTTATCAACTGGTGTCCAGGAATCTTTTGTTGTATCTTTGGCGTCACCATATCTCAGGCTATATTCTGTTACGCCCTGTCCGATGGAATCGGCATTATCTTTAGGTGTTTTCCAGGTCAGTTGAACATCGTTTGCTGTCACTTTAGTTTTGACGGAAACGGTATTCGGTGCAGTTACATCCTCGACAACAAAGGTAAATTCTTCGCTCCATTCACCATCATTGTTGGCTTTGTCAAACGCGCGAACCCGAATGGTATGTTCGCCCACGCTCAGATTGGAGATACTGACAGAGTTCTTGGATGTGCTGATATATTTTGTTTTGCCATCGATCATGACCTGATATTTTGCAATTTTTTCGAAATTATCGGTAGCTGGCTCCCAAGTGAATGTGCGTTTGTATTTGTCGGTAACAGGGTCAACTTTCACACCCGTGACCTGACCGGGATCGATCATATCCTTAATGGTAAGATTGACTTTCTTGGGAGCGCTTGCAATCGGATCATCCGCCATATCGTAGGCTGTGACAGTGATTACTGCTTTTGTACCTTCCACATTGGAGAAAGTCCATGAGAATGTATTGCCATCGACTTCTTTTGTCTGCCCGTTGCAGGTAATCACATATTTGGAGATCTGGTTCTGATTATTGTCCGTAGCCGCAGCCCATTCGACCGTGATCGTTGTCGGTTCATTGTGCGCGACTACCTGTTTTGCAGTGACTTTACCCATTTTCGGGGCGGTCATATCTTTGACTTCAAATCCAATGGCATCGCTCCATGCACCTTCGTTTTTGGCTTTGTCAACAGCACGTACCTGAATCGTGTGCCAACCGACACTCAAATTGGAGACATTGACCGAGTTTTTAGATGAGGTGATGTATTTTGTATTACCGTCGATCATGACCTGATATTTTGCAATTTTTTCGAAATTATCGGTAGCTGGCTCCCAAGTGAATGTGCCTTTGTACTTGTCGGTAACAGTGACGACTTCCACGCCAGTGACCTGACCGGGATCGATCATATCTTTAATGGTCAGATTGACTTTTTTTGCACTGCTGTCCAGACCCGCTGCATCGCGTGCAACAACAGTGACCGCTGCTTTTGTACCTTCCACATTGGAGAAAGTCCATGAGAATGTATTGCCATCGACTTCTTTTGTCTGCCCGTTGCAGGTAATCACATATTTGGAGATCTGGTTCTGATTATTGTCCGTAGCCGCATCCCACTCGACAGTAATGGAAACCGGTTCATTTTCATTTCCGGTCTGTTTGACTGTAACTTTGCCCATTTTCGGTTTTGTGATATCTGTAACTGGCGCGGTAACGCTGTCGCTCCAACCGGTGTAGAGATTTTCTTCACCCTTCTGGGAAATTACGCCGCGGACCTGATATTCATAATTGCCGGGAAGGAGGTTCGACAGAGAGAACTTATTGGATTTGCTGGTATAAGTTTCTCCGTTTACTGTGATTTCATAAGTTACGGTCTTACCTTTTTCGACTGTAATCTTGTCCCATGCCAAAGAGAGTACATATTTCTTTACCGTTCCTGTGACGTTGGCAGGGGTAATGGCGGATGTACTGATGTTCTTAATCGTGTATTCCGTTACTTCCGAAATGTTGCCGGCATTGTCTGTGCCACGGAAATACAATGTTCCGTTTTCTGTCATGACGATGTCGTTTGTATAAATTTCCCAAACATTGCCATCGTAAGAGAACTCTTTTTTAACGCTGTCCGGACTGAACTGCGCGTTGACTGTGACTGTCGGGGCAGTTGTATTTGTGCTGTCCGCCGTGATTACCGGTTTATCCGGTGCAACTTTGTCAATATTGGTTACTTCATATTCGGTGACGGAAATATTTCCGGCGGCATCCTGACCACGGAAATAAACGGTACCGTTTTCAGTCATGACGACACCATCCGTGTAATTCAGCCAGACATTGCCATCGTAAGAATATTGTCTGAGGACACTGTCATTACTGAAGGATGCGTATACCTGAACATTCTGGTTGGTGAGTGAATCGGTATTAGAGGAAGTCGTGGGGACATCCGGGGCTGTCTTATCAATGTTCGTGACACTGTAAGTGACATCATAATCATAGCCATCAGCTGTTGTGCCGCGGAAGAGGATGGTTCCGTTTTCAGTCATAACGATACTGCCGGTATATGCTTGCCAAACCACGCCGCGATCCGTGGAAAATTGACGCACGGTAAATTTTTCATGGAAGTTGGCAGTAACCGTTACATTCTGATTTGTTACAGTGGTGATGTCTGCGAAGGTTGCAATGTCCGCATTTTGTACATTCAATGTCAAGCAGCCCTGATTTTCAGTAAGTGTGTATTGATATACTCCATCCTGGAATGAGGAACCAACACCCTGAAGTGACCCCAGATAGGTCTTATTTTCGTTATCATACACGCTGATTGTTCCTGCAAAATTTGCAGCTCCGCTTGCCAACTTGTAATCGCCTTGTTGTGCGGCATTGACAATGACAGAGTACGTTCCGCCGGAAATCATGGCAATATTTTCAATGTAAACCGTATTATCAGCGGTATTTGCTGCCGCATTAATTGTGATAGACTGTCCGAGGAATGAGATATTACCTTCGCAGATAAGCTGTCCGGCAACAACAACATTACCGTTCAAGACTGCACCGGCAGCCAAACGCAATTCCCCGCCGTTTTCAATATTTACGTTGGAAATGCTGCCTTCGCTCTTAACATAGGCTCTGCCGCCATCTGCAATGGTTGCAGAATTGACAGTACCTTTGTAGTCGACCTGAATGAGAGAATCATCCACGATCACATTTTCGGCGATCCCGCCGGAATAAACATTGAGGAGACTGTCGTTATCCAGTACAAAGTTGGATGCAATACCGTTTTTCATTTCCATAGTGTACTGAGAACCGTTATAGTCTTTCAGTGCACTCAGCGTTGTTTGTGTGTCTCCACCGTAAATATTTGCAGAAAGGACGGCACCTTCGTTCAGTTTGACCTGAGCGGAACCGCCGGAAGAAAGAACCATTTTTCCGCCGAATTCAATGGTTGTATCAATTACGTTACCGCCACTGTGAATGACCATGCTTGCGCCGGAAGAGATTGCGAATTTTTTCGCTGTTCCATTCTTCAATTCAAATTCAACGATTTTACCACTTTCAAAACGGCTTCCGGTGATCGTGGTCAATGCCGCTGCATGGTAAACATCCATGCTGAGTTTACCGCCGGCAGATTGGATTACATCCATTGCGGAACCATTATATCCAACACGGAGTTCCCCGCCGTTATTGATATAAGTTCCGCTGACCTGTCCGCCGGACAGAACGGATTGCACACCGCCTTGGTTCAGTTTCTGACCGTTTACCGCATAACCGCGGCCGATTTCGAGTTCAAAATTGGTCAGGTTGGTCAAGCCGGAAATCGTTGCACCGGAAATGGAATAATTCATTCTCATGTCAGAACTGTAACCGGTGACATCTGCGCCCATTGCAGCAGAAACGATTGCGCCTTCTGCTGTGATGATATTGCGTGCAGAACCGCCGGATGTAATGACAAATTTTTGTCCGGCGTAAACCACAAAGTCGGATGCAACACCGTTGCTGTATGCAAATGCGCCGTATTCATTCTGACCGGTGATGAGCGTTTTTGTATCACCTTTGCGGATTGTCAAATCAATGAACCCGTTGCGATCCAAGGTAATGCCGGTTGCGGAACCGCCTGCGGATACATTCAAGTGTGCCCCTTCTTTGATGGCAACATTATTGATGGATGCAGCATCTTTTACTGTGATTTTGCCGTCTTTTTCGATTTCAGCGGCAGTTGCAGAGGCAGAAGTATGGAGTGTAACTTCACTGTCTTTGCTGACAGTCAGAGTCGTTACTGCGCCTTTTGCAAGAATGTCTGCCTTTCCTGCGACATGCAGATTGGAAATGGCACCGGTAAAACCGCTGTTTGTGACTGTTTCAATGACTGCTTCATCCGAGCCAGCCTGCACAAAATCAAGGAGTTTACCGCCGGTTGCGACTGTTACATTGCCAGCTGTTGCATGATTTTCAAAACGAATCGTTCCGCCATTTTGGACCGTAATATCAGAAGCAACCGCACCGCTCTGAATGTAGGCGGAACCGTTCATAACTGTTATGTCATCCGCTTTCGCTCCTTTTGCAAGGAGCAGTGCGCCGTCATGAATGGTAATATTTTTCAGCGTTGCACCGGCAGCGGTATTCATGGTACCAGTAAATGCCACATCGGTAACTGCACCTTTTACGGCATTTCCGATTACCTGGGCAACGGTTGCAGTATTTTCGCCCACGTGCGTGAAATCATTCAGTTTTGCACCATTGTTCAGAGTGATTTCGGTAGCACTTGCATTGGCGTTGACGGACATTGCAGCGCCGGAACTCAAAACGGTTTTTGTTACTGTCGCACCCGCTGATGCAACTTTCAAAAGACCTTCATTTGCAACCGTAAGTCCGGTGACAGCACCACCATTTACAATAAAGGTGCCGGATGCAAAATTTCCGCCCTGAACCGATGCTCCGGTGGTGGCAGTCAGATTACCTTCTGCATTCAAACCGGTGACTTTACCTGCCAGATCATTGCCTTTCATTGTGGCAATTGCAACAGTTCCGGCGACCTGGGTAAATGTTCCGGCTTTTCCGCCTTCTGTTACTGTGACGGCGGAAGCAATTGCGTTCTGATCCATTTGCATTCCAGCACCGGAAGCGATTTTTACGCTGGAAACCGTACCGGAAACATGCAATGTCCCATCCTGAACATCCACGTTCTTGCCGATCCCGCCGGCAACAACGTACATGGCAGCATCATCTGTCAAAGTAACATTACTTGCCTGACCGTCTTTGAGTACGTTGAGCAAACCGCCGGAAACGTTGACGATATTCATCAAACCGCCGTTCATGACAGCTGCATTGCCGCCCTGATAGACTGTTGTTTCGCTTGCTGTACCACCGTTTACGATGAGCTTTCCATATACATCAACCGGACCGGCTGAATTGCCGGGCTGCAGATCCAGTCTGTTTCCCGCACCCACATTTTGACTTGACAGATTTGCCATATTCAGTTCTCCTGTATTTGCCCGGTCGTATTTTTCAGATCGTGCCGGGGCTTTTATATATATTATTTATTATTTTCCAAGGAGAATATAGCACTTGCATGCACATTGTCAAATTTTTTTTTGCCTTTTTTCAAGAAAAAACGTGTTTTGGACTGGCATTTATGACTTTGCCGGGTATATTTAGTCTGTCGATTTCAGAAAAATGAACAAAAATGGTGCGGTATGGTACGGAAACAACGGAATACATCATCCCCGGTAAACGGAAATGAAACAGCGGGCAATTGTGCCGCTGCGGAGTGGGTATGATATGAAAACATATTGCGTCGTTTTGCCCGTATTCAACAATGCCGCAACCGTGGAACATGTCATCCGGCGGATCCTTTGTCAAACCTCTGATCTGCTGGTGATTGATGACGGTTCCACTGATCTTGATCTGCCCGCACTTTGCAAACGCTGGAATGTGGAATGTGTCCGGCATGAAATCAACCGGGGGAAGGGGGCAGCCTTGCGGACTGCGCTCCAAATTCTCCAAAAACGCCCTTATGATTACATGATCACGCTGGATGCAGACGGTCAGCATTTTCCGGAAGATATACCGGCATTTCTTCCGCTGATGGAACAGGATGGAGCATTGATCATCGGCAGCCGGAATTTTAATGATCCCAATGTGCCGCAAGCCAGTCGGGTAGGACGGAGTTTTTCGAATTTTGTGATAAAATGGGAAACCGGAATTCGCTTGGAAGATACCCAAAGCGGTTTCCGGGCATACCCGCTGAAACACATTGCGCATTTGCCCATTAAAGCCGATCATTACAATTTTGAAACAGAAATTCTGCTCCGGGCGGCGTGGGCAAATTTACCACTGATAAATCTGCCGGTACGTACATTTTATCCGCCGCAGAAAGAACGGGTGTCCCATTTCCGCCCGTGGTATGATACGGTCCGGATCTGTATGACGCACATCCGGCTGCTGTTCTCTCTTTTATTGGCGTGGTGCAGTTGTTCCGGGGATTGATTTCAACCGGATGACGGCTTCTCCCGGGAAAGGTTTTTCATTGATCATCGTTCTGTTATAATCACGGCGGAGGTCAATGAATAAGCCCAATTCCTGTCCGGGAGCACTGTTGCCTTCTTCCATGGTGATCCGGAAAATGCCATCCTGGGGGAGTTCTTTCAGCGAAAATGCCAAAGTCCAGAATTTAAATGATTCTTTCGGGGAGAGTCCCAGTTCATATTCCAGAACATGCTTTCCATTCAAACGCAATTTTCCACTGTTAGGATATTGGATGACGCAGCGCAATTCCAAAAATATATTTTTCTGTTTCCGCATTTCCGGCGGAATGATCAAGCGTTTTTCAATCGTCATGCCCGGTTTTAATGGCATAATCTGCCATGGCTGCGGAAGATCCGGGCCATGATCGAATACAGAAATTGCACCGGATGCCCAATCCAGCCGGACCCCATCCGGACGCAGTACACGCATAAGTGCCGGTTCGTAATGATTACTGTAACTCGGATAGGCATTATATACCAAAGCTGCTGCAAGCAATACAGGGGCGATACGGTACAGAATCAAGTGGCGCATATCCCGTTTTTTCCAGGCAGAAAGAAGATAGGGCGCACAGAATCCACCCTGGATACATAACATCCCGATTGCAGGAAGCCGGAAACGCGCAAGAATATAAAAGGCAGCCGCCGCAAGTGCGTAAAGTAACGGCATGGACAAAAAAACAAGTAACGGCCGTTTATATTTTGTTTCCCGTACACACAGAAAAAATGCCCCGATGGCAAATGTCAGGATCAACCCGGAGGGTAACAGGGGGAATACGGTCAAAAAGCGACTTCGTTTGATGCTTTCCTGTATGGAAATATTATTCGGGATTTCTGCGGAATCCCAGAATAACAGAAATTTCCGTGCCTGAAATTCAATAAATGCTCCGGGACTGTCTACAAACCAATCCCATATCCGCTTCAGTACCGGATATGTTTTTTCTTCTCCCATCCAGATATCAAAACCTTCCGGATATTTTTGATTCAAGCCGCCCGGAGGGGCTTCCGGATTATTGCCTAATGCCAATACTGCCGGTCCCGCACTGGAAGGACCCGTGAGTTTTCCGAAATGTATGGTGTTTTTGATGATAAACGGCAATTGCGGCAGAATCATACAAAGCAGGAAAATACCGGTCCGCAACAGAATTTTTTTTGCCGGATATTGGAATCGTTTTCTTGCATAAACAAACGCAAGGAGCAATGCCGGCAGAAAACATAAAGCGTTACCCCGGGAAAGAATGGCAAAACTCAGGATCACGCCGCTCCCGCACCAGAGCCACGGGGAATCTTTTTTCATCAGGCGGACAGTGAAATAGGCAAGCAAGGTAAAATAAAAACATTGCTGGATTTCCAACAGTACGTAGGGTGTGTAAACGGTCAGAATCAGGGAAAATGCCGCAAGAAATCCGGCGAAAATACCGGCACGTCTGCCTTTGAGCATGGCAGCGGTCAATCCTGCAAACCAGATAATGCCGCCTCCGCACAGAATTTGAAATATTGCCGGTCCCCACAAACGGGAACCGGTCAGCAGTTTTGCCAATGGCAGAAAGACCGTGTAATAGAACGGCTGATAATAAAAGAAGTCCGGAAATGTTCCGTTACAAATCGCATCGGATAATTTATGATATGTCGCAATATCCGTGACATCCGGCGGCGCAAATGCGAATGAATCGTTTTTAAGCAATTGTGCTGATACGATCAGCCGGAATAACATTCCGACAAAGGTCAGAAGTCCCAATATCAGAAAAAAACGCTGCTGCCGTTTAATTTTCATGCTGTATCTCTTTCTTTTCCGGGAAAAAAAAGGCAGGACACGTGTATTACCGTTTGTCCTGCCATTTGAAATTACTTCTGAATATCAATTATTGATGATATTCCTGCAGGGATTTCAATTCAGAAACTTTCTTGTTCAGAACTGCTTCGATCCCGATCACAGTCGCATTTGCTGCGGCAATTGTGGTCATGTACGGAATCTGATTCTGAATTGCCATCGTACGGATGTAACTGTCATCCGTTTTGCCTTCTCTGCCAATCGGTGTATTGAAGATCATCTGGATGGAACCGTTCTTGATCATGTCGCAGATATTCGGACGGCCTTCGGTCAGTTTCTTCACTTCCGTATTGGGGATATTGTTTTCATTCAGGAATGCTGCAGTACCTTCTGTTGCAACGATCTTGAAGCCCAATTCATGGATCTTCTGTGCAATCGGGAGCAGATATTTGCGGTCGTGACGGCGGATCGTCATCAGGACGGTACCGGACAACGGCAATTTGCAGCCGGCAGCTTCTTCTGCTTTGTAGAAGGCAAGCCCAAAGTTTTCCGCAATACCCATGACTTCACCGGTAGCGCGCATTTCGGGTCCGAGAACCGGGTCAACTTCCGGGAACATATTGAACGGGAACACCGCTTCTTTTACGGCAGAGAAATCAATTGCACGGCCAAGAGGCATATCGGCAAGTTTCTTACCCAGCATAAGTTCTGTTGCAATACGTGCCAGAGGTACGCCGGTGACTTTGGAAACAACCGGTACGGTACGGGACGCACGCGGGTTGGCTTCGATGATATATACTTCATCTTCGCAGATTGCATACTGTACGTTCATGATACCATCGACTTTGAAGTCTTTGGCAATGGCGGCGGTATGAGCTTCGATCACTTTCCGGTGTTTTTCCGGAATGGTCACAGGCGGAATCGTACAGGCAGAGTCACCGGAGTGGATACCGGCAAGCTCAATGTGTTCCATGATGGAGGCAACATAGGTCTGTTCTCCATCGGATACCGCATCCACTTCACATTCGATTGCATTGTCAAGGAAGCGGTCGATCAGCATCGGATATTCCGGACTGACCTGCAGGGATTCCACGGCATAACGGCGCAATGTTTTTTCGTCATAGATCACTTCCATACCGCGTCCGCCGAGAACAAAGGACGGACGGACCATGACCGGGTAACCGATCCGGGCGGCGATTGCAACTGCTTCTTCCAGAGAGGTTCCGGTTGCACTCAACGGCTGACGGATGCCAAGAGCGATCATGCGTTCGCGGAAATATTCGCGGTCTTCGGCAAGGCGGATACCTTCCGGCTGTGTACCGAGAATGTTGACTCCGTTATCTTTCAATTCCTGTGCGATATTCAGCGGAGTCTGACCGCCGAACTGAACGATCACGCCTTCCGGTTTTTCTTTTTCGTAAATCGTCAACACATCTTCCAGCGTCAGCGGTTCAAAATACAGCTTGTTGCTGGTGTCATAGTCGGTAGATACGGTTTCCGGGTTGCAGTTGACCATGATGGATTCGTAACCGTTGTCACGCAGAGCAAATGCCGCATGAACGCAAGTATAGTCGAATTCGATACCCTGACCGATACGGTTCGGACCGCCGCCCAGGATCATGATTTTCTTGTTGGCGGAAACGGGAACTTCATCGGCTGCTCCGGAATAGGTGGAGTAGTAGTATGCGGCATCATTCACGCCGCTGACCGGCAATGCCTGATAGGAGGCGATGATGTTCAATTTGATACGGCGTTCGCGCACCATACGTTCCGGAACGCTGAACAGTTTTGCCAGATATTTATCGGAGAAGCCCTGTTTTTTGGCTTCGATCAGCATGGCATCGGGCAGAGCCAGGAAACTGTGTTTTTCCAGTTCTTTTTCAAAGTCTGCCAATTCTTTCATCTGTTCGATGAAGTACGGTGTGATACCGGAAAGTTTAATGATTTCTGCCACGCTCCAGCCGCGGTACAATGCTTCATAAATCGCAAAGAAACGTTTGGAGTTACCGCGGGAAATCAAATCGCGCAAGGCTTCTTCCGGCAATGCCTGCATCTTGGGATCCTGACCCAAACCGGATTTGCCGATTTCCAGAGAACGGATCGCTTTCTGATAGGCTTCCTTGAAGTTTTTGCCAATGGACATCACTTCGCCCACCGCACGCATCTGCGTGCCGAGATGGTCTTTGGATTTCGGGAATTTTTCAAACGCCCAACGGGCAAATTTTACAACCACATAATCGCCGGACGGTGTGTATTTTTCCAGAGATCCATCACGCCAGTACGGGATTTCATCCAAGGTGATCCCCGCTGCCAACTGCGTGGATACGTGGGCGATCGGGAAACCGGTGGCTTTGGATGCCAGTGCGGAAGAACGGGAGGTACGCGGGTTGATTTCGATTACGATTACACGGTCATCTTTCCGGTTATGGGCAAACTGAACGTTACAGCCGCCGGTTACGCCGATGGCATCCAGAATGCGATACGCATAATCCTGTAAACGTTCCTGCAAGGCTTTGGGAACAGTCAACATCGGAGCCACGCAGAAAGAGTCTCCGGTATGAACACCCATCGGGTCAACGTTTTCGATATAGCAAACGGTGATCTTCTGACCTTTTTCGTCGCGGACGACTTCCAATTCCAGTTCTTCCCAGCCGATCACACACTGTTCTACCAGAACCTGACCGATCAAACTGGCGGAAAGACCGCGTGCTATGACTTCGCGCAATTCTTCGATATTGTATACGATACCGCTGCCGGTTCCGCCCATGGTGTAAGCCGGACGCAAAACCACCGGATAACCGATCTGCGCCGCGATTTTTTCAGCTTCTTCAATAGAGGTGGCAGGTTCGGATTCACACACCGGTACGCCGAGACGTGCCATGGTGGCTTTGAATTCAATACGGTCTTCCCCGCGTTTGATGGCTTCCAGATCGACACCGATCACCTGCACATTGTATTTCGCAAGAATTCCTTTTTCTGCAAGACTGGAAGACAAGTTCAAGGCTGTCTGACCACCCAGGTTCGGCAATAAGGCATCCGGACGTTCTTTTGCAATGATCTTTTCCAGACTTTCTGCGGTCAGAGGTTCAATGTAAGTGTGATCCGCTGTGCCCGGGTCAGTCATGATTGTTGCCGGATTGGAATTGACGAGAACTACTTCGTATCCCAGTGATTTCAATGCTTTGCATGCCTGAGTTCCGGAATAGTCAAACTCACATGCCTGCCCGATGATGATCGGACCTGATCCAATGATCAGAATTTTCTTGATGTCCTCACGCTTCGCCATAAGGTTTTTTCTCCTGCTCACTCGTTATATATGTGATATAAATTTTAATTTGCACTTTTCAGTTTTATGCACCGGATATGTAACATCCGTCTAAATCCGCTATAATATCATGTCAAAACCGTATTTTTCAAGTTTTTTTCTGATTTTTTTTCAAAAAAAGTTTTATTAGAAAAAATTTTTCA
>JAFVSW010000140.1 GCA_017503545.1 Lentisphaeria bacterium
CATTCCGTGCCGGAACGCCATATCCGTCAATGCCGGTCTTGGACAATGTAGTTCTATAACTTTACCCCAGGGTTACGCTGCGCTTCACCCTGGGCTGTTTGACTCTTGCCGCCCCGCCGGGGCTTGTCTATCGGCAAATCCAGACACATTCGGACATTGAGTCTTTTCTTATATGAATTCGTGAGTACTTCAAATTGAAAATCTAGCAGTTCCCGGAATTTTCAAGCTCAAAGGAGATCTGATTCTATGGCATAAAACGTCGAAGAGGCAAAAAATCGGACAAAATCATTTTATCAAATCACAATTTTCTCCTGCTCGAACAAGGCAAAAAGTCCTGTTTTTTTGAAAAATTACGGGGTAAAAGTGATACTGCAAGCACATTTTTACAAAGATGCGCATATTATCCATGTAAAAAGCGTATATTGTGCTTTTATTTTTAGTTTTGTGACAATATATTATAGGCAAAATCATTAACAAAAGGAAAAATTTTATTATGAACACGAACATTCCAAGATATGAATACCCCAGACCTCAATTCGTCCGTGACAGCTATGTCAATCTGAATGGTACAGCATGGACCTATCAAATCGACTACACCAGAACCGGCATGGAACGGGAGCTGTATAAATCCACCTGTTTTGATTCTGTCATCAACGTTCCGTTCTGTCCGGAAAGCAAACTTTCCGGCGTGGAACACATTGATTTTATTGAAGAGATGTATTATCACCGGGAAATTACCATACCGGCAGAATGGGCAGAGAAAAAGATTCTGCTTCATTTTGGTGCAGTGGATTATGAATGTTGGGGATTCATCAATGGTGTTGAAGTCGGACACCACATTGGGGGAAGCTGTTCTTTCTACTTTGATCTGACAGATTTTGTCAAAGCGGGGGAAACGTATCATTTTATTCTCCGTGTAAAAGATGAACATCGCAAACTCACACAAATGAGCGGAAAACAGTGTCACAGATACTATTCAAAGGTGTGTTCTTACACGCGCACTACCGGGATTTGGCAAACCGTCTGGATGGAAGCAATGAATCCTTATGCGCTCAGTTATTGTGCAGTCACTCCCGATCTGGACAATGGGAGTTTCAATTTCAAACCGGAATTATTCAAAGATAAAAAAGATTTGCAGCTGCAGATCCGTATTCTTGCGGATAAAGAAGAGGTCGGAACGGCAGATCTCAAAGTCTATAACGGCATGAGCGTCAGTATTCCGCTCAATAAGATTCACACATGGTCACCGGATGATCCGTTCCTTTACGACATCGAATACACGCTTTCCGACGGCGATAAAATCATTGATAAAGTCACCTCTTATGCCGGATTGCGCAAAATCCACGTGGAAGGAAGTACAGTTTATCTCAACAATGAAAAACTTTACTTCCGCCTCGTTCTTGACCAGGGCTTCTACCCCGAAGGTCTCTGGACAGCACCGTCTGATGAAGCATTGAAAAAAGATATTGAATATTCCATGGCAGCCGGGTTCAATGGTGCCAGACTTCATCAGAAAGTCTTTGAAGAACGCTTCCATTACTGGGCAGACAAACTGGGCTATCTGACATGGGGTGAAACACCGTCCTGGGGTGCAGCATGTTTCTGGCCGATGCAAGGACAGGCAGTCTATTGGGAAGCGGCGATCAATGTGATCCGGGAATGGCAGGATTATGTCCGCCGGGATTATAATCATCCATCCATCGTGGCATGGAGTCCTGCCAACGAAACATTGCCGCGCCATCGCAACTATGAAGAACCGGAAGAATTGGAATGTTACAGCAAAATCATGGAAATTCTGTACGATTTGACAAAACGCCTGGATCCCATGCGCCCCTGTAACGATACCAGCGGATATCATCATATCAAAACGGACCTTTGGACGGTACACACTTACTGCAAGACTCCCGAACTGTTGAAAGAAACTCTTTCTGCGAAAGAAAATGCACCCGTATTTTCCCACAGCGAAGCGGAAAGAAAAGCCTATAAAGGTCAGCCGTATATCTGCGATGAATTCGGCGGATTCAAATATATTCCCGACGGAATTGCAAAAGAAAATGACGGCAAAGGCGGTTCCTGGGGATATTCCACTGTCAATTCCGAAGACGATTTTCTGAATTTGCTCCGGGGTGAAATCGATGTACTGCTGGAATTGCCTGACTTTTCCGGGTATTGCTATACCCAGTTGACGGACATCGAACAGGAACAGAATGGTATTCTGACATACGACCGCAAACCGAAAGTCGATCTGGCAAAACTGAAAGAGATTTTCGGGAAGAAACCGCTTTGATAAACGCGGTCCGATCCGGAGAGATATAAACTCTCATCAAGAACCATTACGACTGAATTAATGAAGAAGGAAATATTCAAAGTTTAAGTACCAAAAGCATAACAACAAAACAGGAGAAATCGTTATGAAAAAGTCATGTTGGAGAAATGAATTCACGCTGATCGAACTGCTGGTCGTCATTGCAATTATCGCTATTCTTGCTGCAATGCTGCTGCCTGCCTTGCAAGGAGTGAAAAAACAGGCTTCAATGGTACAATGCACCAGCAATTTTAAACAGATTGGTCTGGGTTTTGCCGGATATGCTGCCGATTTCAAAGACTACTATCCGGCACCAAGCGGACCGGGCGGACATTGTAAAGATGGACATTCCTCTTTTCAAATCATAAATTGCGGCTGTAGTGTGCCATTGCATTATATGGGAGAAAAGATGCCGAAAGGACAGGAAAATGGTTTCATAGTGGGAGAAATAAGAACTTCGACCAGATCATTTTTTACCTGTCCGGAAGTAAAAAAAGGTGATGGATACACCATTGCCGGGAATGGCGTGCTGCGTAATTTTTACAATCCCAATTATTGTATGCGTTACAGCAAAATTTATCATCCGAATAAATTGCTTTACTGGGGAGAAACCAGCGGCTATTGGGGGGAATCCCGCCCCGCATTTGCGGATATGAATCATTCTGCATCGACCAATGTGTATGACAGCCGGTATATTTCTCTGCGTCACAGGAAAGCGGCTCTGAGTTTCTATGATGGTCATGTGGAAACCAAGACACGTTGGGAAGCTCGGCGTGCAGAAGGAAAAGAAATCCACTGGGAAAATAAAAAATAAACAGGAAGACAGAACAGTAACACGTTCACAATCAAAAGTCATCCGTAACACCGGATGTTTTGGAATAAATTTTTATAAATCATTAACAGGAGAAAAAAGAACTATGAAAAAGTATGCCGTTTTAATGTTTGCGTTGGCAAGTGTGACACTCTTTGCACAAACACCGCAGGAACTCAATGATTTCAAAAAAGGCAATCAGCTTTATAATCGCGGAAAATTTCAGGATGCCGCAGTGATCTTCCAGCAGCTCGCAGAAAAAGGCTCCGATGCGATCAAAGCCAAAGCATTGTTTTACAAGGCATTGGCAGATGGTAAAAACCATAGAGTCAAATTGGCAGATGCGTTGAAATCCGTGGAAGCAGTCAAAGACGAAAAATTGAAAGCTTATGCCGGAATGACTGCCTATTATCACCGCAATCAATGGGCAAAAGTCGTCACCATCTACGCCAACGAAGCAATCGAAAACTGGCAGGAAGATTATGCTTATATCGGCTGGTTATATCGTGGCGATTCCCGGAACTATCGCAGAATGTATGACAAAGCCGAACAGGATTTGCTTCTGGCAGAAAAAAATGCAGGGTCAGACGGCAATGTTTACATGCTCGCTCTGAACTCACTGTATCGTCTCTACACAACAAAAAAACAATATGATAAAGCATTGGCAATATTGCAAAAAGTGCGTGGCAAAGCAGGACAGTATGCCGGACACCGTTATTATCTGGCTCCTTTGACTAACTGTGCCTCTGTTTTTATCGGATTGCAGAAACTGGATGACGGTCACAAGATGCTGGATGAAGTCAATCAGAAAGCCAGAGTGGAAAAAAGAAACGATGCTTATGCCTGTCAGTATTTCATCAGCCGCGGCAAACTTTATCAGGCACAGGGCGATAAAGCCAAAGCACTTGCATGTTATCAGAAAGCCGCAAAATGCAATGCACATAAATTCTATATCGGTATTGCAAAGGAACTGGAGAAAAAACTTCAGGCAGGGGCTGGAAAATGAGTCTTAAAAAAACTCTTTTCAGTATCAGTGTATGCCTGTTGGGGATAACCGTTTTTGCGCTTGATCTTGTCAAAGATGGGCACCCGCAGGCAGAGATCATTGTATCCGCAAAAGCACCGCAAGGCGTCAAACTGGCAGCAAAAGATCTGCAATATTTTATTCAACAAATATCAGGAGCGCAGCTGAACATTGTAAATGCACCGACGAATAAGTTCAAAAACCATCTGTTTGTCGGGGAAAATGAATTTACTGCAAAACTGGGCTATCAACTGCCGAAATTCAATAATTCCGGTTTCGATCTTTATGTCAAAGATAATTATGCCGTTTTTGCCGGACCGAATACCGTTTATCCGCGGGCAAAATTTACCCATGCAAATGGAAAAGAATTCCGGAAATATATGGAAGGCAGAAAATTCCACATGGAATTTTTTCAGCCGGGCAGCGGCGTTTATAATCATAATTTGAACATGGATGTTTGCGATGATATCGGCGCCTGGTATGCCGTAACAGCCGCATTGGAACATTTCGGTGTAAGATTCTATGCCCCCTACAAAAACGGAACCATTATTCCAAACAGAAAAAGTTTATCTCTGAAACCCGGAAGAACCACAAAAGAAGCGGCATTCGGCAGACGGCAATACACGTATTACCGTGGAATGCGGGAAGATGCTGCCGGCGTTTTATGGCTGAAACGGACCGGGTGCGGTGTACGCAGCGGTGTTATTATGAATCACACCACCCGGGCATTGCTCGGACCGCAGGCAAACCGGAAAACAAATCCCACCTGGTATGCAGAAGAAACACCGGGAAAAACCTTTATCAGCCACAGTGGTCAGGGCGGTGTGCCGCGTTATACCGACCCCGATTTCCAGCAGGCATGTATTTTCTGGGCGAATAAACTTCTGGACACCTATCCCACGCTGAGTGCAGTCACACTCGGTTCCCCGGATGGCGGCAACATGTGGGATTGGCGTGATCAGAAAAAATATTGCAAACCGGGCATGACGTTGAAACAGGCTTATGCAGATATGCTGTGGGATTTCCATATGGCTGTCGCAGAAGGGATCCGAAAAAAACACCCGGATAAAAATTTGATCTGGTGGTGTCAGTACAACGATTCTGTTCCAACCAACGCAAAACGTGGAAAATACAATATCGTATTCCCCGGACTGGTACTGAATCCCACACATCTGGTGGTAAAATCCATATTCCGGAATGCAGTGGACTTTCAGAAAAAAATGCACGAAAAAATCGGTGCCGCCGGGAAAGCCCCCAACTGGGAATGGTGGCTTTCTTATAACCAGATCGATCCCCGTTATCCCATTTTCTTCACACGGGTACTCCAGGAATGGCGAAAAGCACAATTGCCGTATTCGGATGGGGTCTTCATGGAATTATCTCCGGCAAGCCATTGCGGCGTCAAAGGAAATGCCGGAAAACGCATCGGTGCGGTTCCGCTGGTTCATCTGATGCTTTATGTGAACAATAAATTGCTGTGGGATCCCTATCTGGATGTGCAGAAACTGCTGGACGAATATTATACGCTCTGGTTTGGTCCGGCAGCAGCAGAAATGAAACAGTTCCATGAGTTTGCGGAAGCGGTATGGAGTCGGGATGCTAGCCGTTCCGTCACCGAAAATTCCGGCTTCCTCAAAGAACAGGATATTTCAAAATATTTTGAACTTCTTGCCGCTGCGAAGGCAAAAACAAAAGCCGGGTCCATCTATTATCAACGGATCGAGGCAATGGAACAGGGATATGCCCCGCTGAAAAAACTGTTTCCCTCTCTCAAACGGACCGGGCCGCTTTATCGTGCTTATTTTGTGCCGAATAACACGGTTGTGGATGGAAATCTCAGCAAATACAAACACGGCTGGTTGAAGATGCTCGATAACCGGAGCGGCGAAGAAGTCAGACGCAATGCCACACATGCAGTTGTCTCCATGTCTCATAACCGGAAAATGATGTATGTCGGCGTCCGCTGTTACGAATCCGCGATGGATAAAATCGTCAAAAAGTGTACTGCCAATGACGATAAAGCGATTTTTGAAGATGATTTGGTGGAAATCTATCTGGATACACCGGAAAAAAGTTATTTCAAAATCGCAGTCAACCCCAATGGTGCAGTATGGGACGAAACAACGGATGTTTCCATCATCAACCGTGACAGCATGGGGATATTCTGGAATCCGGGCATCAAAGCAGTCGTAAAGACCTATCCTGACCGTTGGGAATTGGAACTCATGATCCCCACATCGGATTTCGGTAAAATGGGCCCGACAAAACAATATCCCTGGGGTTTGAATATCTGCCGCACACGAATTTCCTCGTTGGGATTTTCCAAACAGAAAGGATATTCCATTGCGCCTACCGGGTCAAAACCGTATAAAACGCAGAAATTCTGGGCAAAAATGTGGATGAGATTCTGATCATTCACAAATGATGAAGAAATTACCTTTACGGTTTTTCTTCATCATTTATCAAACTACCCCGTAATCACACAGTAAACTAATCGAATCAAGCAATTAAAAAATCGGAATGGACCTTGTTTTTTCATAAAAAACATTTATATTTACGCACAGATAATATAAACAATACAAGGAATCAGAGAAATGAACAGCACAACGGTTGAATTGCAAACGAAAATAGAAAATTTGCGTTCTCTTTACAAAGAACGCAATTTACCGGAAAAATGGCTGTATGATATCCTCAAAGATATTCATATTTGGAGTATCTGGTCGTTGCGTAACGGCGGCACATATTCCATTCCGGAACAGCAGAAAGGATGGTTCGATTTGATTTTTTCCGGCGAATTGCTGCGGATCGGCAGACTGCAATATGCAAAAGCTCAATTCGGAGGACGTGTTGTAGTTTTCCGCCGTAAAAACGAACTTGCGGTATTGTCGGAAGCCGATTTGTGTTTTGATGAACACGGAATGAGGGCGGATAACGGTTGGAAAAGTATCTTAAAATTTCAGGATAATTGTTGGATCGGCAACCCGATCCGCAATGGCATAGCAATACCGGAGTTAGTAAAACTCAATGCCGATGAATGGAAAATCGTATTGCGTTACAATGATCCCATGATATCGATCCATATTCCGGAAGATGGCCCGATGGATATAAAAGAATGTCAATTATCGTTGAAACAGGCAACCGACTGGTTCACAGAACATGAACCGGAATGGAAAGGATTTTCTTGTCAAAGCTGGCTGTTAAATCCGCTTTTCCAGGAAATTCTGTCTGACACATCCAATATCAAACAGTTTCAGCAAATGGGAATTTTATACCCGATGATTATGAAATCCGATGTCCTCACCCGGCTTACTCCGGGCAAGTTACGGGACTTTGTTCTGGCAAAACAAAACGATGGTATTAATTTCAAATGTGGCGGCATGTTTATTTTGAAAGATGCCTATCCAAAACAAAAATAAAAACAGCAAGTAAGGAGTTTGATCAATGAACAATCATAAGGTCATGGGTGTTGCGGCACATTGCGATGATATTGAATTTCTTTTTGGCGGAACACTGGCAAAGTATTACGAACAATTCGGATATCAGGTTTGTTATGTGGAATCAACCAATAACATGGCAGGCGAATGGTCAATCAATTCGGAAGGAAAACCGGAATTGCCCCAGGGCGATTATAAACGGCGTCAATTTACCCCCTTCCCCGGACGGACCAGTTTTGAAATTCCGTGGTTCATCCAAATGCCGCAACGGAAAAAAGAAGCCGCCGATGCCGCCGCCTGTTACGGCACAACTCCCATATTTCTGGATTATCCGCAGCGGCATTACTGGGATGAAAATTTGAATAAAATCGACCTTGCTTACGGGGCACCACGCCCCACGTGTGTGCCGGAAAATGTACCGACAATCGTCACAGCGCATGATTCCCGTGCCGAAATCGAAAAAACAGCACAACTGATCCTGAAAGAAAATCCGGAAGTCATTATCACACATGCGCCGGTTGACTATACAGAAGAACATACGGCTACCAGTCATTTGATCCGGAAAGCATTTTGCGCGGCAAAAAAAATGGGCTATGACGGATCATTGATTTTTGCCCACCCGGTGACAGCCGGATGGTTCGGTAAGTTTTTTGATCAATTCGATACCTTCGTCGATATCACCGGATTTGAAAAGCGTAAACGGGAAGTTCTCGGCAAACATGCCTGCCAGGTACCTTATCCGGAACGGTTGGATATTGAAGATATTCCCCGCGGGAAACGGTGCGGCGTGGGTGCGGCAGAATTGTTTTATGTTTATGAACTTTCAGAAACCCGGGATGGGATTTTGACCCGGGAACTGAAAAAGAATTTCAAAGAAATCGTAAGCGATCGTTAATCAACATAAGGAATGAAAAATGAATACTGTTTTTACATGGAACAAGCAAGCAGTCAAACCGGAAATCAATCTCCTTCTGGACGTTCTGCAGGAATATTATCCCGAACGGTTTTCCACAGAAAACGGCTGCAAAGAATTACGTTTTGAAGATGCGCCGGAAGGATGTTTGAAAGTCACCCACAGCGAATCTGCCGTTGTGATCCAATCGTATTCCATCACCTCAGCGGCACGTGGTATCGGCTTTGCTTTTGCCGGAGAAAATGCAGATGAAAATACCACATTCCGCACCATTGGCGTGATGATCGACTGGTCCCGGAATAAAGTGTTGAAACTTTCCTGGTTCAAACAATATCTGCTCTGTTTGGCACTTGATGGGTGTAATTCCGCAATGCTTTATATGGAAGATACTTACAAAATGCCGAATCATCCTCTGTTCGGTTATATGCGCAGCGCTTATACCATGGAACAATTGCAGGAACTGGATGCCTTTGCATCGAAAATCGGAATCGAATTGTTCGGTTGTATTCAAACGCTGGGACACATGCACCAATATTTGTGGCAACCGGCAGCAGGAAGTGTCAAAGATACCAATGGCATCCTGCTTGTCGATTCTCCGGATACCACAAAACTCATCACCGATATGCTGGACTTCTGGAGTCGTGCACTGAAAAGCAGACGGATCCACGTAGGAATGGATGAATGTCATGAACTGGGACGTGGGCGTTTTCTGGATCTGCACGGATATGAATCAGCCAGCACAATTTATTTACGGCATTTGGCACATGTCGCTCAACTTTGCGAAAATGCAGGACTGAAACCGATCATCTGGTCCGATATGATATTCAGCCACATGAGCAAAAAACATACCTATTATGTGGATGTGGAAATCGATAAGGGATATGGAGCTCAGATTCCGGATAATGTTCAGCTTTGTTATTGGGATTATATTCATTTCCATGAAGATTTTTATACAGACTACATTGATAAGCACCGGGAACTCCATGGGGAACCCGTGATGGGTGCCGGAATTTGGACCTGTCACAGACTCTGGTACGATCACCCGTTTACAAGCAGTGTCGTTGTCCCTTGTGTTTCCGCAGCCCGTAAAAAGAATCTGAAAGAAATTTTCTTTACCATGTGGGGAGATAACGGCGGATATTGCATCTCAAAATCTTCCCTTGCCGGTGTGGAATATGCAACCGGTCTCTGCTGGGGAGAAGATCCCGATTCCATGGAAACATTAAATACAAAACGTTTCCGTGCAATTTGCAGAAGTTCTTATGATGCCTACATTGCCGCCTCTAAAATCTATTCTTACAAATTCAATAACTTTGCACTCGCAGGTCTTTCCATGGCAGAGGAAATGTTCTGGGATGATCCGCTCATGGGCGATATTTACACCTATTACATCAATGCGGAAACTCCAACTGTTATGGATGAACTGGCAGCATTGACAAAAGAAGCACTGGCTGGAATCCCGGATCACGAATGTGAGCATGACCAGGCACTCGCCTGTATCCGGGAAGAAATCCGTGTTGTGCAGATGAAGATCGAAGCAAGAAAAGAATTACTGGCGGCGTACGACAAGAAAGATCGCGCAGCCCTGCAGCATCTTGCGGACAGCGTTTACCCTGCAATTGCAGAGCAAATGAGAAAAGCGGATGCTTTGATGCGGAACGATTGGCATAATACAGCATACGCAACCGGTCTTGAAATGATTCAGGGACGGAACTGGACCTGTATCAGCCGGTTGTACGAAACGGCAAATATCATTCAGGATTATCTGCATGGTAGAGTTGACCGGATCGAACAACTGGATGAAGCATTGCAATTCTTGAAGAGCGGAGAAAAAGTACCAAAATTCATTTATACGGCATCTCATATGGGGTGATCGATAGCAGAAAATCATTGCCGCCGCAATGCCGTCCGTTTCTGACGAAACGCCGTCAATGCGGTGGCGATCATATCACAATGCGCTCCGATGTTTTATTTTCTGTAATCGGGGCGTAAAATTAATTTCAACTGCCTTTTGCACTTTTCGCTTTATTCCATTGACGTTTCCGCCACACTTGCGGAGAAACGCCGGTATGTGCTTTGAAAGCAAGAGAAAATCGTAACGGTGACTCAAACCCGCAACGGGCTGCCACCTCTTTGATGGAAATGGAAGGATTCCGCAGCAGTTCCATCCCCATCGTCAAACGGAGTTTCTTCCGGTATTCCTGAGGCGAAACACCGAAATGATGATGGAACATTCGACGCAATGTAGATTCACTGATTCCACATAATTTTGCCATATCCGGAACCGATAACCGGTTGACAGGATTTTGTGTCATGGCATTAAGAACGGGGCGCAACGCTTGCGGTAAATCATTGCGTAAACTGGAAAGATACAAAAGCAATTCATAGGTCTTACAGGAAAGATACTCATCCGGTTTCTGTTCCCCGATTCCGAGGGCAATTTCCTGCATCATACGTTCCACCAGCGGGGGATCCGGCAGCTGCAGCAGTTGATCTTTATCAAACCCCAATGCGGCAGAAATCGAACCGAGACAACTGCCGGTAACAAGCAAAGTCAATTTCCGCCGGACTTCGTCTCCGGATTTGACCATGCGCACATTGCTGCCCAGAGAGACGATATATAACATCCCGGCACTGGCGATCATGGTACAATTGTCATTCTGATATTCCATTTTTCCTGTAATGATCAATTCCACGGCTAAAGAATGATAATTGATATGGCGGAACCAACGCTTATCAGTACGGGAGACATCGGTTGCACGATATGGTACAAGCGGCAGCATTTTTTTAGAGATCAAATTCCATTCTTTCCGTCGAATATAACTTTTCTGCCCTTCTTCCCAGATATCATAAGATTCCGGGACAACTGCTTGATTTCTTCCGGTTTTCGTCATAAGAACATCACCTTTCTCTACATCCGTTTTCTATAACAATGTAACCCATATTTTGCACTTTGCAACTGCATGACTGAAATAAAATACTTTTTGACCGATTCCGATATATTGATTTACCGTTTCACCTGTTGTATTATCCACTGAAATGTGGTATAATAAATGATAGGAAAGGAGTATTTATCATGATCCATAACTTCAAACAATCCGGTCCGGATTCACTCCACGGGCGCATGGGATTACGGAATCCGGAACGCGGGTTCCGCACAGAAATGTATTTCAGTTGTATTCCGGGGGAAATCGCAGGAACCTGTTCCTGTCATTCAAAAAAGATGAAACTTGACGGCAGAAGCGAAAAACCGGTATTTCAAAACGTGGAGATTCCCGGGGTACCACATTTGATCCGGGGCAACCGACTCGATGCTGTGGAATTTTCTCACCGTCAATGGCAGGATGAACTTGACACTCTCGCGTATGATGGCGTGACCATTATGCAAAGCTACTGTTTTCTGATGAAATACAGTGACGGCAGAAGAATACCACAGGAAAAACTGGATGATATTGAAACATTCTTCCGGAAAGTCCGGGAATCCGGGATAAAATGTCTCTTGCGTTTTGCCTACGAACTTTCCCCGAATTTACAGGGGCCGACCGCAGAAACAACGCTGAACCATATCGCACAATTAAAGCCGCTCCTTCAAAAATATGCCGATGTAATCTACGTGCTGCAATGCGGATTTGTCGGCAAGTTCGGCGAATGGCATAACAGTTTCCATTACCTTCAGAATGATTCAGGGTTCCGGAAAGAGTTGCTTGCAACAGTATTGGACAGTCTCCCGCCGGAAAGAAAAACCATGTTGCGTTACCCCATTTTGAAACAGGAATTATTCGGCATGGATCCCCTCTCTGAACAGGATGCATTCACGGATCTCCCACAGGCAAGAATCGGGCATTTTAATGACGGATTTCTCGCCGGACCGACGCATGGCGGAACATTCAATCGTTTGGGATCCCCCGCAATAGAAAAAGATTTTGCTTATCTGGAACAGGAAAGCCGTTATCTTCCACAGGATGGTGAACTTTTCTGGCGGGATGTATGTGGTGCGGCACTGCCGCATGATGCCGCAGAACTGTTTGCAAAATGGCATTATGACACATTCGGTATGGTACATGGTAATGTTCTGTTTGAAGGGGAGGATCATTATTCCATCGATATCTGGAAGCGGGTCCCCGTAGACCCCATGTTTCTGATCGCGAAAAAACTTTCCTGGACAGAAGCCTATTTCCGCGATGAACGCGGGGATCATGTCTGGCGCAGCTATTATGAATATATCCGTGATCATCTTGGATACCGGATCGAACTGCAAAGTTTTGAATATGAAATTGCGGATGACCGTCTGACAGGCAGGATCCGCCTGATCAATCGCGGATTTTCTGCGCCGGTCAATCCCCGGAAAGTATATTTTATACTTGGCAATACACCCATCGAATTAAAAACGGATATACAAAAATGGTATTCCGGAGAAGAACAAAACCTGCATTTCGATCTTCCGCTGCCTGCTCCGGGAGAATATAAAACCGGATTATGGCTGCCGGATGCATTTGAAATTCTGCGTGACCGGGAGGAATATGCCATCCGCTGTGCCAATCCATTGAAATTCCGGAATGGAATCAATGAATTCGGAATCACGATTTCAATTTAAAATAAGAAAGGAGCACGACAATGAAACAAAAAAGAAATACCTTCACCCTGATTGAACTTTTGGTTGTGATCGCCATCATTGCCATTCTCGCGGCAATGCTGCTGCCCGCATTGAACGGGGTGAAACTGCAAGCAAAACAGACAAGCTGCACCAACAATCTGAAACAGAATGGATTCCTTGCCATAGCTTATGACAATGATTTTAATGGTCTGCGTCCGATTGCCCGACGTAAAGAAACAAATTGGAGCAGCACAGCAAAAGAAGATACCTGGGCAGGACTTCTTCAGCAATCCGGATATATCAAGGAAAAAGATCCGAAATATGTATACTGTCCGGCTCTTGCACCGAACGAAATTCCCGGCGGTATCAATGTTTATGGTGCGATTGCCCCGAATACGGCGTATGATATCAATGTAAAACATCTGGCTTATGAGAATCCGGCAAACACCTATAAAACGGTCATATATCTGAGTACAAAAAAGATTACCAGACCTGCCCAGTTTCCGTATTTACTGGATTCCATCTATCTGGGCAAAAACGGAACAAAGTTCACGAACCGTTTTCTTGCCGCATTTTGTACCACAGATGTCAATTGGGGGCAAGCCGCCATGCGACACAAAAGAGTTTGCAATATTCTTGCCGTTGACGGACATGTTGTTTCCATCAAACCGAATCGGGAATTCCGCACATTTTACGCAGGAATGGAGCTTGACGGCAGTGCATCAAAAACCGCCAGTCTTTATGATATGAACGGGGTAAGAATTCCGATTATGAATTAAGAATTGAGAAATAAGAAATAAGAAAGGACGCAACGATTTTATGAACATGAAATTTCTCTTTTTGGCATTGTTTATGTTTGCACTGAACATTTGTTACGGTGCATTCATAATGGATAACGCCTGCAATGTAAAATGTGAAATCAAAGGGCTTATCCCGGCAGAACAGACTGCAATCGAAGAATTGACAACGTACCTTGAAAAAATCTTTGGTAAAGCGGCTGCAAAAAATAACAAAAGCATTATTCTCCGTCATAATCCGAAATTCGGGAAAGAAGAATTCACGATTTCAGGCGATAAATCAGGGAATATTATTATCTCCGGCGGACGTCCCCGCGGCGTACTGTATGGTACTTATTATTTTCTTGACCGTAAACTCGGGGTAAAATGGCTAACACCGGATTTTGAATATGTCCCCCACACAAAAAGTATAAAAATCGACCGATTGGATTATCACGGTAAACCGGCATTTGCCGCCCGTATCATCTCTGCGGAACAGCATGGTAAATATTCCGAAAACGGAACCCGCTGGCTTGCCCGGAATCTGGCAAACAGCAACTGGGGGAATGTTTTTACAGTCTATGAAAAATATGGAGATGAACGTATTTTTTCTCCACCGGCAAAATGTCATGGACTTTTTCAGATTGTCACACCGGCAAAATATTTCAAATCACACCCTGAATTCTGGGCATTACAGAATGGAAAACGCACTCACCGGGATAAACGCGGCTTGATGGCGGATTATTGTCTGACCAATGAAAAACTCGCCGAAGTCACAGCAAAGGAATGTCGCACATTCCTCAAGAAAAATCCGGAAGTGTTGTATATTTCCATTCAGGAAGGCGACCATACACGCGGATATTGCGATTGTGCGCCCTGCAAGAAACTTGTAAAAGAATGTGGCAACCGGGAATCCGCCCGCTGGGTTCTGTTTGCCAATCGCGTGGGTAAAATCCTCAAAAATGAATTTCCCGGTGTGCAATTCCTGATTTTTGCCTATGATGCAAGCCGGAAACCACCGAAAAATATCAAGGCGGAAGATAATGTCTGTGTGCAGATCTGCGCCTGGCAGAACCGGCGCGGCGTACCGTATGCACACCCGAAAAACATTCTCGGCAATGAACTGATCGCCCAGATCAAAGAATGGCAGAAAGTTTGCAAAAATATTCTGTTTTGGGATTATACCTATACTTTCGGCGACCGCATGATTCAATCCCCCGACCTGTTGCTCAATATTGATAATTTCCGCACTTTCCACGAACTCGGGATTAATGGAATTTATCCGGAAAACGGTCCGCCGCAGGATAACTCCTTCGGCATCCCGTTCAAGCCCTGGTTTCTTGCCCGTATTCTCTGGAATCCTTATGAATGTGGTAACGGGGAAGCGGATGAAAAGGTGTTCTGCGAAAAATATTACGGAAAAGGCGGGCATTATGTTGCTCAATATTACAAACTGCTCCGGGATACAAACCGGAAACAGCAATTCATGAATTTCCATACCGGCGGCTCCATCGGAAGTCCCGATTTCGAATCCGCACCAATCACCGTGAAAGCCTTCCAGCTTCTGCAAAAGGCGAAAGCCGCTGATTCTGATCCTGTCATCCGGCATCGGCTCAGACTGCTCACCATGCCGGTCAAATATCAGATACTCCGGGATTATGTCAACGTAAGTAAAATCTATGATCTCAAAATGACTCCGGAAGAATTGCTGAAGGATATTCTTGCTGACGTGGCGGCAGATAAAGTGACGCACTGGCAAATCAAAAAAACGTTCACTGACCGACTCAAAATTCTGCCCCGACTGGCAAAGATCAAAGCAAAAGCAAGCAGTATCAACGGCTCCAATTTCCCGGCAAAAGCATACGATGGAGATATCAAAAACGTCTGGCATTCCGGCATGAGTGAAGGATGGTGTCAAATCGAATTTGATGAACCAAAAATGCTTCACCGGATCATTTCGGTTCAGGGTATAACCAGAGGTGCAGAACGGTATGATTATGAAATTCAGGGCAGCATGGATGGAAAAACATGGTACAAGCTCGTCCACAAACGCAGACATTACAGCAAAAAAGAATGGTTGTACACATGGACGGATGACAAACTGGCAAAACCGGTAAAAGCAAAATTTGTCCGTACATACCGTTCAGAAATCTTTTTTAACGGAAATACAAATAATGATGCCGTTCTTTACGAACAGTATTTCAACCCGGAAGATGTTCCGCAGGTTCTTTATACAAAAGCAAAATAAATATAACTTTCCAATTCAACAGAGGAGTTTTTTATGGAAAAGAAAGTTAAGGTTTTGGCAATCGGCGCCCATGCAGATGAATGTCAGATGAGTATGGGCGGAACACTCCGTCTTCTGCAACTTGCAGGGTGCGATTGCACAGTTCTCCATGTTGCAAACCGGAATCATTTCCGGAACGATGAACAATTGAAGATTTTTGATCGTGATATCACAAAAAGCTGTGAAATGCTTGGACTCCGGGAAATCGTGATCGGCTCCCGGGAAAGTGCCCTTTATGAAGGAGATGGTAAAGATCGCCAATTGATCATGGAACAATTGGAAGCCATTCAGCCGGATATTGTTTTCATCATGTGGCCGCAGGACAGTCACCCGGAACACCGCCGCGTTTCTCAAAATGCCTATGATGCAATCTTGAATTCGTTCTGGGATCAGAAACTCAATAGTGTGCGCGAGATCTATGCGTTTGAAACGGATTGCAATCAGTCCATGCAATATTTTCTGCCCGATTTTTATATCCGGATTGCAGATGTGGAAGAAGATCTGAAAGCGGCATTGAAAATCTGTATTGCCGGAAAAGGCGAAATTCTGTGGCAGAAAAAACACGATCAGGCACATTACCGCGGCTGGAGTTCCGATTTCGGCAATACAATGGCGGAGGGCTTCAAAGTAATCAAGTTCCCCGGCGGAACAGGAATGGAAGGCAGTGATCTGCTTCTGCGCCGCCTTCTTGTCAATTATTTCAAATGGGCAGGATCCTCTGCCTGGCCTTATGGCAACAAATATTTTCAACATTAATTCCGGAGAATGATTCAAATGAAATATTTCACCGTTATTTTTATGTTCCTTACCGGTATATTCCATATCGCCGGAGCAAAAGAAATCAAAGTGGCGCTTGCATGCAGTTCCGCATGCGAAAGTTACCGTCAGAACAATCCGGAGGAAGATTGTGATCCACGCCGTGTCTGGGGATGGGGTGAAGTCCTCGGGGGATATTTCAACAACAATGTAAAAATCCTCAATTTTGCAAAATCCGGCAGATGCACCGTAACATTCCGGGAACAGGGCTGGTGGGATAAATTACTTGCCTCCAAGCCGGATTATGTGATTATGGCATTGGGCGCGAATGATGCCAATAAAGAACCGCAAACTGCAGAATCCATCCTGCAATTCAAAGAAAATCTGCGCCGTTTTTACAAGGAAGCAGAGGCTATCAAAGCAAAAACGATCTTTGTCACCCTCAACCAATCCATGTACCGGGGCAGCGATGATACCCCGGTTTTCCGTGATGGCAAGGCAATACGGGCAGATCGTATTCCGTACAGTCAGGCGATTCGTGAGATTGCTGCTGAGTTCAAAGCACCCTGTCTTGATCTGTTCAAAGAACAGGCAAAAGCAATGGAACAGATCGGCGAAAAAGAATGTGCAACATACTATTGTATTCAACGTTTGAGTGACCGTTATGATCCCAGTCACACCAATATCATGGGCGCACATTTTCTGGCAAACATCATTGCAACCGAATTGTCAAAGGCAGATACACCATTGGCAAAGGAAATCAACAAAAAACGTTTGTGGCAATACAAACTCACACCGAAAAAAGTTATCAAGAAATAATGTCTGCTTTCCGGTGGAATTCCGGAACAGAAACGATTCAACGATTTTTTCCGATGCAGCAAAAAACACCTTGTATTTAAGCGAACAATAAAGGCAGAAAATTGTGTACGATATCAGTTTCAACCCATTTTTTCACAAAAAAATACCGGGTATGAAATTGAAAAGTCATAAAAGTATGCTATTATATTTTACCGGATCGCAGTATGGAACAAATAACGTTGATTTACGGAGCCAAGTATGAAAATTCTGACAGAAAAAAAACTGAAAAACGGAGAAACTCTGACTGTTCTTCATTGGAATTCAGCAGAACCCGCTCCGGAAAAATATAAAAACTATCTTTTGCAATCCATGGGCACAGACGGCATAAAACGTAATTTTTATGCCATCGGATCCTGGCGGGCTTATCTCTCCGATGCAATGGATGGAACATATTATCCGGATATTGTCGATCACTGGTTCTTTGCAGAAATCAATGGAGAAATCGCGGGGCGCATCTGGTTCGCTTATTCCGCAAAATCCCTCCGCGGTAATTTCGGTCATGTTCTGACAGAAGAAAAATTCCGTCAGCGGGGCATTATGACGGAATTATTGAAATATTGTATGGAGGAAATCAAACGCGCCCCTGTAAAAATCCTGACCTGTGCAACCGGGAATCGATTCGCCGCGGCAAGTTATAAAAAAGTTGGATTTTATTCGGTCTATGGAACAGAAACCGGTGTGCTTTGTTACAGCAAGGAACGTACCTTTCTGGAAGAAGCAGAAGCGGTATTCCGTCCGGGAAAAATCAAAGAAGTCCGCCCCGGAAGAATCACGGATCAATTCGATTGCGATAAATTTCTGGCATACACACCGGAAATACACAAACGCACCTTTCCACATTACGGCGGGCCGGCTGCGGCGATTGAAGAATTCCGTTCTATCTATCAGGAAAGTCTCGGCGGACGCGGTGTTGTTGTTACCGCATTGAACGAAGCAGGGGCATGTTGCGGTTATGCCTTCGGGATTCTTTATCACGGGATGCCGATTGTGGATTTCATGCTTCATCCGGCGTATCTTGACGATGGAGAAAAATTAGTATCTGCTGCAATCACCGCATTCCGGGAAAAATTCGGATTCATTCCATTTTACATGGGTTACGAAACGGATGAAAACAAAAACAAGGTCATCGAAAAAGTAAGATCGGAATTGCAAACGATCATACTGACAAAACCGTTTCTTCTGTAAAACGCTTTCCGTTTTCCCGTAAAAAATCAAAAAGCTGCTGCAAGGTTTTTATGCCATGCAGCAGCTTGTTTTTTTGCCTCTTCGACGGTTTGTGCCATAAAATCAGATTTTCTTTGAGGTTGAAATTTCCGGCAGTTGATAGATTTTCAATTTGAAGTACTCACGAATTCATGGAAGAAAAACTTAACGTCCGAACAAGCTTGGATTTACCGGAAAACAAGCCCTGTAAGGGCTAGTCTATCGATAAATCCGGTTTTATTC
>JAFVSW010000141.1 GCA_017503545.1 Lentisphaeria bacterium
GAAAAAGGATTGTTGAAGAGATGGAAATGGTAGTTTGATCCGGCGTCGCCTTACGGCTATGCCGTGACAAGGCGTGGAAAATAACCATCCACCTTCGCCAAGGCTACGGCGGACAAGCCTCAAACGCTCCGTTTTCAGATCTCAACAAGAGTTTTCAGGCATTTTTGAAGACTTTTGAAATTGCCTCAAAAAGAAAGCGATTATAAATCATGCTCAAAAATCCTGCAGATTTTGAAATTATTGATGCCCATACGCACCCGTTCCTGAATTTTGCCGATGGTTGCATCGGACCCTACGGGAAACCGGAGGATATGGCAGAGTTCGACCGGGAAATGAAAAAAGTCGGAATCAATTGCTATTCCGGATCCCCGCTTGTCAAACACGTCATCACTGATTTTGCCGAAATCAAACAGTTGAATGAGGATGCCCTGCGGATCCGTGATCAATTCCCCTCTTACATCCCGGCTATGCAAGTGCATGGTGATTTCCCTCAGGAATCCATTGAAGAAATGCACCGGCTTTATCAGAATGAAAATATCCGGTACATTGGCGAACTTGTCCCGTACATCATGGGGACCGGTGAATTCAATTCTCCCGGAATGTTGGAAATCTTCAAAGCAGCAGGGGAATTGGGAATGACCGTTAATCTTCACGATGGCAGCCGGGAGACAGTTACGCCTGTACTTGAGTTCGCCCCCGGATTGAATGTCATCCTTGCCCATCCCGGCGAACCCTGGGGCCCGACAGGTGCAAAAGAACGGTTCCAATTTGTTTCTGAATACGCCAATCTTTATATGGATATTTCCGGGTACGGCTTATTCCGCTGGAATATGCTGCGTTATGCCGTGGATGTCTGCGGGGCAGAAAAGATCATATTCGGTTCTGATATGCCGACCTGCAGTGCGGGAATGTACCTTTACGGTGCATTATCGGAAAACATGACCGATGAAGAATTCCGTCTGATTCTCGGCGGTAACTTCCGGCGTCTGCTCGGATAAAAAAAATGTAACCTATTTTTTCTGAAAAATATTTGCATTTGAGGATTTCTGCTGTATATTAATGGTATAATACCATTAATACCATTAATAGAAGGTCAATGATGACAGAGACTCGAATAGCAGAACTTTTCAGTATCAATCCGACATCCGCAGAACCGTTCCGAATCCAACTGGAACGGAAACTTGCGCTATTCATCAACTCCTCTGCGCCGGGGACTCCGATCCCTCCGGAACGGATTCTGGCAAAATGCCTCGGCATATCCCGGGTAACAGTCCGGAATGCTATAACGCCATTTCTGACATCAGGCAGGATCATCCGTCATAACCGTAATGGGACCGTGGTAGCGGAGAAACAGCAGCAGGAACCGGAACTCAATGTCAACGAACTGGCGATTGGTCTGCCGTGGCATCTTGCGCCGGTAGTGACATTAAAATTTCTGTGTTATGAAACTTTGCCGGCGCAACGTGTTTTCTGGGAAAGTGTGGTCGGGGAATTCAATGCGGCACATACCAATTGCCAAATAGAAACAGTCTGGATTGACAAAGTACTGAAGGGACAGGCGATGCGCAATTTTATTACCCAGAACGGGATTGATATCATGCTCCATTCGCCGATGTATGAACTGCCATTGGAATCATTGGCGGCGGAATTACCACAGGATATTCAGGATATTGCAGAGCATGACCAATACATATTCCATGAGATCAAGATCAGTGAAAAAGCGCAATTCCGCCGGATGTTTCCTTATCAAATAGTATACAGCCGGATATTTTACAACAACGGGCTGGCAGAAAAATGCGGTCTGAAAAATGTCAGTGAACGGCTTTTTCATAATGACAAAACGGGGTTGATGCGGGAAGCATTACCAAAACTCGATAAAGGGAAAACAGCATCCTCCCACATCTGGTGTCATCTGGCTTATCAGGGGATCATACCGGATGAAAAAAATTTGCCGCTTATCATGACTGTGCTTGAAAAATTATGTTCGGTAAAAGAATTTGACAATGCGTTCATGCTCAAACAGGAATATTCACTTGATGATGCCGTCAAATTTGTCAACGGTAATATGCTTTTCTTTAACGGGCTTTCCTCCCAACTGCAAACGGTCGGAATGCCTGCATTTGATATGAAACAACAGATTGCAGTACAGCTTGAAGGGACATTCAAATTTGGAACTCCGGTAGGAATCATTATTGCGGAACAATGCAGCAACCGGGAAGCGGCAGGAGACTTCATCCGTTATCTGAACACTGACAAGGTACAGAAAAAAGTGGCAGATATCAAAAATGAATTTCCGGTGAAAAAAGATTTGTTCCGTTATGCGGCAGAAAAACAATGCGGACTGGATGCAGAACGCGCGGATATGTTATTGAAAAAAACATTTCTGTTCCAAAACACATCATGCGATCAGGAGTCGGCAGTCTTTTTCTGCATATTCAAGTGTCGTGATCTATTGATAAAGATGATGGAAGGTGAACTTTCTGCCGCAGATTGTGCCGCTGGAATTCTGCAATATTGGAAATTGTTCAAGGAAGGAAGCCAGACCTCATGAATAACGTTTCCAGTGTTCAGACGGCATAATCGGGAAAATATAAAATCGACAATATCAAATATAAAAATATAATAACCACTCCTTAACAGGAAAGGACAAAAAATGAAGAAAAAATTCACACTCATCGAACTGTTGGTTGTGATTGCCATCATCGCAATTCTCGCCGGCATGTTGCTCCCCGCTTTGAACAAGGTAAAAACAAAAGCGCATTTGGCTTTCTGCGCCAATAACCTGAAACAGATTTCACTTGCGTTCAGTCAGTATACGACTTCATTCAATGATTATTATCCGTCTGTCCGCACTGCAACGGGCAATACCGGCCTCTGGAGTTGGATGCTGAGCAATGAATTGAAACTTATTACATCCGCCTCCTTTGTTTGTCCCGGCGCAGCAAACTTCACGATTCGCGACCGTGTTGAAGCATTGAAAAAAGGCAATGCCAGTGTCGATATTCAAGTCAATTCCATCTCTTACGGATATAATCCGGGTATCCCGGGGAATGCCGATGCCGCCGGGTTGAATCCCGGGGATGCCTTGAAAACGGCAGACCCGGAAATCCCCACAGGCCGTTTCAAAACAAGCCGTGTTGTCAGGCCGAGTCTTACGATCATCAGTGCAAGCCGGGCTGGAATCGGTAGTGGCGACAGCAACAAATCCATGCATTCCTTTATAGGCAGTTTTCCGAATCCGGCGACCGAAAATTATCATGACCGTACTGCCGGTATTCTCTGGGTGGATGGACATACCAGCACCGTTGTAAGACCGGAAATGACCCTGATTAAAGCGGATGCCGACACAAAACTCAAGAATGTATATTATCATTACTCCCTTGCAAAATAAGAGGACAACATGAAATTCTTCCTGAACATTCTCTTATTGGCACTCGGTTTCACATTGTGTGCCGGAACAGCATTTTCTTTCGGCAGCAATGCATCATGGAAAAAGAGCGTTCCTTTCGGAAATTTTTCCATTTCGAAAGATAATATTTTAACTCTTGATGGAAGAAGTGCCGGGATCGATCTTGAAACAAAACGACTCCATAATCCCGAAAAAGGGATCACTCTGATGGCAGTTGTCAAAATCAAAAAGTTCCCGTATCTTACCGCAGCGGAAAAGCAGCACGATGCCATTTTCTGCCGTCAGCATCAATTTATCATGGGAATTGATTTTGACCGCTTTTATGTCAATTTCCATAACGGGAAAAAATGGTTTGCTCCGTTATTGGTCAATGTAAAACTCAACGATGATCAGTTTCACTCCTATGTCATGACGGCACAGCGGAATCGTGTGGAATCCCAGGGAGATGACAAGCTGAATATCAAAATGTATTTTGACGGGAAACTGGTGTTGGAGCAGAATATTCCTAATGCAGCCATAGCTGACAGTTCCGGCAAAATCAATTTAGGTTATTCCTCCAGTTTTGGGAAATTGTGGTATCTGGGCGGCGAAATCATAGACGCAAGAGCATATAACAAAGTTCTTACCGTCAACGATGTTGAAGATTACACAGCAAAATTCAAAGAAATCAAAAATCAGCCGCAGCGCAGTTTACGCCTTAATAAACAAAATCAGGCGTTACTGGATTCTCTCCCGAAAGAAGGTTCGCCACAACTCCTTGCGGCAGTATCAGCAATCCGGAACACTGCCTTCCGAACAAAAAAAGTCAATTGGCAGAAAGCTGCAAAACTCCTTAAAACGGCAAAAGTCAATGACCGTCTTCTGGCGGAGCATGGTGTTTACCAGTACAAACTGGAAACTGCGCTCCTGACCGTTATTACCGGCAAAGATTTTGCCGATGCTGTTTCTCTGTATGACACCGTAAACAAACGGGAACTGCTGATGAACGACAACCCGTTTTTCCGTTTGCGGATCAAAAATGAAAAACTCTCGCCGGTCACTCCGGGGACAGTTTCTGATTTTGTAAAGATCAATGACAGACAATTTACTCTGCGCTATAAATTCAAAAATGCCTCTGCCGCCGTAAATTTTGATTGCACGGGGAATAAAATACAGTATTCACTGAAAGCAGTTCCGGGGAAGGATGTCAGTTTCGATAACGTGGAATTCCCGGCACTTGAATTGAAAGCATTGGATCCGGCAGCCGCTTTGTTCGCCCCGGTAATGTCCGGCGTAGAACATCCGGAAGCCATCAAAAATAATATCAGTTATGAACTGGAATACCCCCGTGGCATTGCCTCCATGCAATACGGTGCATTTTATGATAAAAACGGCGGCTTATTCTGGTCGCCTGCCGATCCTCTTGCCCGGGCGAAACAATTGAGTTATGCGGCAGGTGGCAACCGGGTCAAAATCGTATATCAATGGTATCCGGTGGAGAATTCCGTGTTTGCCCCGGGATGTCCGGTACGGTTGGAACTGTTCAAAGGGAATTGGTATGAAGCCACCATGCTTTACAAGCAGATGCTGAACGATATTGATGCTCTTTACTGGATCAAAAAGCCCCTGCCCCGTAAAGATTCTCCGGAATGGTTGAAAAACAATACTCTCTGGTTCCTTCACGGCGGTTCAAAACTGGATTCCATGGCGCAATTCAAAAAGATCCGGGAATATCTCGGGCTGCCATTCGGCGTACACGTATACCGCTGGAACAGCAAAACATTCGACAGGGATTATCCGCATCACCGTGGATTGCCATCCTTCCGGGATCTGATCGCAGAATGTCACAGCATGGGTATCCGGATCACACCGTACATCAACGGCAGATTATGGGAAACTCTTGACCGGCGGGAAGAAGATTACCTGTATTCCAAAGTCGGGAAAGCCAATTGCGTGCAACGCAAAGACGGCACGATTGCCATGTCCGTTTTCAATAAAGCCAATTTCGGAATCATCTGCCCCTACACACCGATTTATGAAGCAATGATGCGTAAATCCTGTTTTATGTTGGAAAAAATGGGTGTCGACGGCATCTATATTGACCAGATCGGTGCCGCTCACCATATCGTCTGTTACAATAAAAAACATGGACATGCTGTCCCTGACGATACTGCCTGGTTTGAAAAAGGACATCATAAAGTCTTTTCACGCATCCGGGCGGAAGCAAAAGCAAGAACCCCGGACATGATCCTGACCACGGAAGACAATGCCGAAACATGCATCCGGAACTTTGATGCCCTTCTCTGTTGGCGTTGGATGTATAAATGTCAAGTACCCGCATTCTCTGCTGTATATACAGGAAAAACGCAACTTATCGGGTTGACTTATGACTATAAAAAGGATGCGGAAGCCTCTTTCGCGAAAGCCGCATGGCAGATTATCGGTGGAGGGCAGATCGGCTGGTTTACCAAAGATTATTTCTGTGCGCCGGAAAAACATGATTTCCGTGTCTGGGTCAAACAATTGATGCGTTTGCGCCTTGCATTGATCGACTTTTTCAATGAAGGCGAAATGGCTGCACCCGCAAAATTCAGTAAAACGGTCAAAGAAAAAATTCTGTTCTGGGGCAGTCATGGCACTCTGCATGTGAATACTCCGGAATTGTATTCCACCTCCTGGCGCAACAACAAGATTCATGCCACGATCCTGACTAACAATACATCAAAAACGGTCACCAACAGTATGACGTTCACCCCATGCGGGAAACAGGGCAAAGTCTATGTTTTTGAAAATACCGGTACAGAAAATACTTTCGCGTATACCGGGAAAGTAAAGTATGATTTCAGTCTGAAACCGCAGACCTTCCGGATCCTGTTGAGTATTCCGGATTCAGAAAATGCCAATACGTTACTCAATGCAGTACGTATGCAGTTCAAACTGATTGCTGCCATCCCGGCAGAAAATGACCCGTTTGTCAAAATTCAGAAAAAAATGGCAGTTTATGATCCTCTCTCTATGATCACAGAAGTCAAAACAGATCAGTTTGAATGTCAATTCTTCCCCGGTGCAATGTATCCGACCTCTTTCACGCGGAAAGACGGTTCCCCGCTTCCGCAGGTACGCTTTTCCGATCAGGTAAAAATCGGCAGTAATGTTTATTATCTTGACTGCGATCGCTGGGCAGAACGCAAAATATTGGAAAATACCCAGGATAAGTTTACCATTGAGCTGAACGGAACATTCTGCACTTCCGCCAGAGAATATGCCGCAAAAGGAGTAAAGGCATGTTACCGCTACACATTCCACCGGACAAAAGCGGAAATCGAAGTGGAAGCAAATGTCACAATGCCTGCGGGGACTGCCGCCGAACCACAACTGCTGCAACTGGAATGTAACAGCAAAACAACACCACTGACCTGGAATTTTGAACCACTGCAGAAACGGCAGAACATTTATTCAAAGAAAGGAAAAATCCGGATAAAATGAAAAAAATCATTCTCAACTGCATAAAGGAGTCAAACAAAATGAAAAAACTTACAATGCTTGCTTGTCTCTTTGCCGCAGTCACGTCCTTTGCGGCTCTCCCGGATTCCATCATACTGGAATCCGGAAACGTCCGGGTACGCCTTGACAGCAGAAAACGGTGGAATATGAACCGGATCGAATACAAAGGAGAATTATTGTGTGTCGATAATTCCCATTCTCATTATGGTGCAGTCTGCCGTCCGATCGATTTCAAATTCGGCGTAGGCTCCGGACATGATGAATCCGGCTTTGCCGAACAGGTGGATTCGCTTAAAATTTTTGCGGACGGGCAAGAAATCAAGCCGCAAAAAAATATCCCTGTCACCGGAAAGAAAATAGAAGTTGAGAAACACTCAAAACTTCTCACGATCAGCGTAAAATACAGGATCGTTCTTGAAAATGATTTGATTTTTGAATTTGCAGAAGCGGTTGCTGAAAAAGATATAAAATTACATCATTTTTACTTTTTCATGCACCCGTGGAGTCCGCGGTTTACCAATGCGTACCTCAAATACAAAGATCAAACCACATTGAATATCACATTCAAATCCAATCATTCTTTCCCGAACCGCAAATTCGCACCCTATTGTGCATGGTATGACAAAAAATCAGGTTTCGGTGTGGCGACCATGTTCGCCACGGTCAAAGGCGGAAAAAAACTGCAGCGTTTTATCTGGGACAGACCCCAATACCGCAAAGATTATCTCTGCGACTATTTCATGGCGAAATTACCGGCAGGATATGCCATTGCCTATCGCTCAACAACCGCATTTTTCTGTCAAAAAGACAATCAGAAGTGGATCTCTGATGCAGATAACGTATTCGAAAAAATCAAATTTTAACATTGTATGAGGTAATTTCAAAAGATCGGAAAAATTTGACTGAAAAAAGATTGTTGATGAGATGAAAATGGTAGTTTTGTTCCGGCGTCGCCATACGGCTATGCCGCGACAAGGTGAGGATTATTTACCATCCACCTTCGCCAAGGCTGCGGCGGACAAGCCAAAAACGCCCCGTTTTCAGATCGCAACAAGAGTTTTCAGACAGTTTTGAAGACTTTTGAAATTCCCTCTGTATCCAATAGAAAGGAATCAAACAAAAATGAAAAAACTTACAATGCTTGCATGTCTCTTTGCCGCAGTCACATCGTATGCGGCGATCCCCCAATCCATCACCATCGAATCCGGTAATGTCCGGGTTCGCCTGGATGGAAAAAAACGCTGGAACATCAATAAAATCGAATGGAAAAACCGTCTGTTCGGTATTGATGAAGGCGGCGCACATTACGGAACTGCGTTCCAACCCCAGGGAAGTAAATTCTTTATCGGCTCCGGCCATGATGAATCCGGCGTAGGAGAAAAATTCATTTCTCTCAAAATCATCGTTGATGGAAAAGAGATAACACCGGTGGGAAAAAATGTGATCAAAGGCAAAAAAGTCCGGGTCGAAAAAATTTCAGAAATCACAACTCTGAAAGTAAAATCCACATTCACAATTGAAAATGATGTCCTTTTGGAAACGACAGAACTCACTGCTGCAACACCGGTCAAAATCAATTTTCTCTACTTCTTCATGCACCCGTGGTCAACCCGGTTCAATAAATTCCACACAATAAAAACGGATGGTTCCAAACTGGATATCACATTCAAATCTGATAACTCATTTCCAAATCGCGATTTCGTCCCCGCAGCAGCATGGTATGATACAAAATCCGGACTGGGTGTAGTCTCAGTCATCAGAAATATCAAAGGTCAGAAAAAACCTATGCGTTTTCTGTGGGATCGTACCAGTTACCGCAAAGATTATCTCTGTGATTATGCCCATTCCACTTTCCCTGCCGGCAATATCGTGATCTATGAATGTAAAACAAGATTCTTCCAGCAGCTTGATCCGAAAAAATGGATTGCCGATGCAGAAAAACTTTTCCAATAATTCCTGTGACGGAATATAATCTGCGGGAAAGAGAAAATGAATTTGAAAAAAATGAAATCTGACTTGCAATAATTGAAAGGCGGCGTACGTTATATGAGGTAAGGTAAAATCATAAGAGGCAATTTCAAAAGTCTTCAAAAATGCCTGAAAAACCTTGTTGCGATCTGAAAACGGAGCGTTTTCGGTAGTTATTCTACGAATAGCTACACTCAAACTACCATTTTCATATCATCAACAATCTTTTTTCAGTCAAAATTTGCCGGACTTTTGAAATTACCTCGTAAAATAAAGGATGTGATTTATTATGAAAAAAATTTTATCCGTACTGCTCCTCATTATCGTTGCCGCTGCCGTGATCTTCGGTGGAAAAATCCTCTGGAAAAAATTCTTTACTGAAAAAATGATCACGGTCCATTCCAGTCAGCCTGTCATCAAAACCAACCTTTGTAAATTCATTGAAGCTACCGGAACGGTGGAACCGGAAGAACTGGTCAATGTCGGCGCACAGATCGGCGGGATGGTGATCCGGTTCGGACCGGATACCGATGGCAAGCCCATTGATTATGGATCAAAAGTCAAAGCAGGCGGGATTCTGGCACAAATCGACGATTCCCTCTACCTTGCCGAACGGGATATTGCCAAAGCCAATTGTGAACAGGGAGAAGCCGCCATTGCCAGCGCAGAAGCAAGTTTGAAAGAAACAGAAGCACAATTGGCATTGGCAAAAGCCGAATGGGAACGGACCGTTCATCTTTTCGGGCATGGAGCCGCCACAAAAAGCGAAAAAGACAATGCTACTTCCACTTACGAAAAAGCAAAAGCATCCCTTGCATTGTACAAAGCAAAACTGCTTCAGGCAAAAGCACAACTCTCCGCGTCCAAAGCAACATTGGCAAAAGCCGAACGGAATCTGGGATATTGTGTCATCACCTCCCCTGTGGATGGTGTGATCATTGACCGCCGGGTGAATATCGGGCAGACAGTCAATGCCAGTATGAACGCTCCCAGTCTGTTCCTGATTGCTAAAGATCTGCGTAAAATGCAAGTCTGGGTCTCTGTCAACGAAGCCGATGTGGGTGTGATCCGCCCCGGACAGAAAGCCGAATTTACCGTGGATGCGTTCCCCAACCGGATTTTCAAAGGAACCGTCAAAAAAATCCGTCTCAACGCAACCATGTCACAAAACGTGGTCACTTATGTGGTGGAAATCGACACCGATAATGCAGACGGAACACTGCTGCCCTATTTGACTGCAAATGTAAAGTTCATTCTGGAAGAACGCAACCAAGTCACGGCAGCCCCCAATGCCGCATTCCGTTATGCGCCTGTGGGAAATAAAAAAGTACCGGCATTGGAAAAAGGACAGCGTCTGCTGTGGGTCAAAGAAAAAAATTCCCCGGTCCTGCGCCCCGTTGCAGTGCGTACCGGATTGAACGATGGAACCCGGACGGAACTTCTTTCCGGTGACATCAAGCCGGGGGAAATGGTTGTCACCGGCAGCCGTGTTATTTCCGAACGGGAATTGAAGGGGAAAAAGAAAAATGCATCCATGGGCAGCAACAGTACCAATCCATTCCTGCCGCAAATGCCGAAACGGACAAACCGGAGCAAGAAAAAATGACAGTGCAACGGAAACTGATCGAACTGGAAAATATCGGCAAGGTATACCGGGTCGGGGAAATGGATGTCCCCGTCCTGCGGAATATCTCATTGCAGATCGAAAAAGGGGAATATGTCGCCCTCATGGGAGCCTCCGGATCCGGAAAAAGTACATTGATGAACATTCTCGGCTGTCTGGACCGCCCGACATCCGGTCAATATTATCTTGACGGGGAGGAAGTGGGCAATCTCAGCGGCGATGCCCGTGCTTTGGTACGGAACCGGAAAATCGGCTTTGTCTTCCAGAGTTTCAATCTGTTGGCGCGTACAACGGCACTGGATAATGTGATCATGCCTTTGGCATACACCAACGCAAAACTTTCCGCAAAAGAAGCAAAACAGCGCGGCATGGAAATTCTGGAACGGGTCGGACTGAAAGACAGAATGAAACATTTTCCATCTCAACTTTCCGGCGGACAGCAGCAGCGTGTGGCAATCGCACGTGCATTGATCAACCGTCCGCCGGTCCTGTTTGCCGATGAACCGACCGGAAATCTGGACTCCAAAACCAGTGTGGATGTAATGAACATGTTTGAAGAACTCCACAAGGAAGGGATTACCATGATCCTGGTCACACACTCCGCCGAGGTTGCAAAATGTGCAAAACGGACCATTCAGATCCGGGACGGCGAAATCATCAAAGGGATTTTCGGAGAGGAGGAAAAAGTATCATGACCTTTACATCTACGGTTACAGGTTCTTTCCGCGCTCTGCGCCGGAATCCCACACGTGCCATGCTCACCACACTGGGAATCGTGATCGGAATCGCTGCCGTCATCACCATGATGGAGATCGGGAACGGTTCCGCCACTGCCATGAAACGCAATCTGGAAAATATGGGGGCGACAACTCTGGTAATCATGCCGGGTGCCCCGCGCCGCCCCGGAATGGTCTCTCAGGGCAAAGGAGCTGCCGTCTCTCTTACGCCGGATGATTGCCGTGCCATTCAACGGGATTGCGTCAATGTCTCCTATGTAGCACCGATCGTCAATGCTGCCGGTTTACAGCTGGTATTTGCGGGAAAAAACTGGACGCCTCGGCAAACGGTGGGGACAGGACCCGATTATTTCAATATCCGGAACTGGGAAGTGGAACAGGGCAGATTATTTACACAGGAAGAAGTGGATTCCAGAGCACGAGTCTGCGTCGTAGGCAGTTCCATCGTCAAAGAACTGTTCGGCGGTGCCAGCCCGGTGGATTGCACCATTCGCATCAAAAACGTCACGTTCACCGTCATTGGCGTACTTAAAACAAAAGGGGCAAATATGATGGGGATGGATGAAGATGATGTGGTCATTGCCCCATGGACAACCGTCCGTTTACGTATTACAGGGTTGAAAACCGGAACGGCGACAAATACCACCAGTACCGCCTCCACCTCGCCCAGTGCCTGGTATCCGGGAACCGGTGTGGCATTTTACCCGGAACAGGCGGATAATCTGGAAAATGATACCTTACTGATCCCGAAATTCACGCAGATCGATCAAATCATGGTCAATGCATTGGATTCCTCAAAAGTCATGGCGGCACAGTTTGAAATCACATCTCTGCTGCGGGACAGACACCGTTTAAAGGATGATGAGGACAACGATTTCTGGATCCGTAATACTGCCGCTTTCATGCAAACCTTATCCAGCACAACCACTCTCATGAGTAATCTGCTGCTGGTCGTTGCCCTGATCTCCCTGATCGTCGGCGGCGTCGGGATCATGAATATCATGCTTGTTTCGGTGACGGAACGGACACGGGAAATCGGCTTGCGTATGGCAGTCGGTGCCAGATCCCGGGATATCCTTCAGCAATTTCTGACGGAATCCATTATTCTGTGCGCAACAGGCGGAATCATCGGGATCATCCTGGGACATTCCGCGGCGTTACTGGTCAATGTCTATTTGAAATGGCCGGTAGAATCCAGCCCGACTGTGGTTGCGGCAGCCTTTCTGGTATCCGCTGCGGTGGGGATCGTTTTCGGATTCTATCCGGCATGGAAGGCATCCCGTCTTGACCCGATCGAAGCGTTGCGTTACGAATAAATCTTCTGTTTCCCGTTTTTCTTTTGCATCTGTTTACGGTGATGAAGCGGGGAATGTTTCATTGCCTGTTTGAATGCCCGGCTGAATGTGAATTGGTCTTTATACCCGCACCGGCTTGCAATTTCTGCAATGGAAGTTTCTGTGTGTTCCAATAATTCCACAGCCAGTTGAAGGCGCAGCCTGGCGATTAATTTTCCCGGCGTCAAACCGGTCCCGGCTTTATGGAATTGCCGCCGTACTGTTTCCGGTGTAATACCGAAAACATCGGCAAGGGACTTCAGGGAAAGCGGCTGTTCAAAATGATTCCGGATATAATTGCAGAGTTTGGAAAAAAGATCTTGCTGTTCCCGTTCGCCGGATAAGAGCTGTTGTACTTTTCTCCGTTGATTCAGCAAAATTTCCAGCAGAGAGAAAACGCATCGTTCCGGCGGAAATTCCGGTGTTGTTCCCGATGCCCGGATCAGCGTTTTTATGTTGGAAATATCATTCTTGCCAGGTGTCAGCAGATGATTTTTCAGTGGGAGAAACGAGGAATAATTCCGTTTCTGTTCGGTGAAACTGATGGCAAGAAAAGAATATTCATTACGTTGACACTCCAATTTTGTGGAGTGAAATTGAAAGGGAAAAAGACAAATCATATCCCCTTTTTTCATAGGAATCTGCAAACCGTCGACCGTCATCATGCACGCGCCGGAAAGAATGATTTTGAGGATCATGCGCTGATGAATGGATGTATCGGAACAGTTTAATGTATTGGAAGATCTCCACACAATAATATTTGCCGGCATAAAATCAAAGTCCGCACTGATCCCGCCTGAAAAATAGGATTTTTGCATCCCGGTATGTGTTTCTGTAAACAATTTATCAATGTGTGTTATTGCTATATTATTCTTCATTTTTATCATTTTCTTTTGCCTGTTTCTGTGTTATAATATAGCATGTTGCAGGAGAAATACAATTTCCAAAGCTGTGAAAGGTCAGAAAAATAATGAAACAGACTTATCATCAAATCGGTGTAATCGGATTCGGCGCAAGAGGACAACAGCTTGCCAAAATGGTTGTCAGTCAGTTGCCCGCATACGGGAGAATCAAAGCCTGTGCGGATCACGATGAAAATATGGTGATCCCTGCGGATCTCTACCATAATTGTCATGGCTTGAAACGGTATCTGAATTATCAGGATCTTTTGCAGGATCCGGAAATCGATACCGTGATTGTGACCACTTACCCGGAAACGCATGCGGAAATTTCCATTGCCGCTATGGAAGCGGGGAAAGCCGTTCTTTGCGATAAACCGGCAACCGGAAATGCGGATGATGCAGTGAAACTTTATGATTATGTGAAAACACATTCCTGTTATTTTGCCGTCGGCTTGAATCTGCCCTTTTATCCTTCCGCAAGAAAAATGAAAGAATTGATTCAGAACGATACCGTCGGCAAACTCCTCTGCATCCGCGGAATGTGCGATGTAGGAGCATCCTTCGGCGAAGGCGTGATCATGCGGAAATTCGCCGGTCAGCCGGAAGGATTGATCCTCGGTAAACTCACACACGATACCGACCTGATTCAGTATTTTGCCGATTCCTATGCGGAAAACGTGACCGGTCACACTGCAAATTTTCTGTGGAAACGCCATGGCGATAATGCCGGTTCCCATGATACTGCTGTCATTTCCGGGGTTATGAATAACGGCATCCTCTTCAGTCAGTCTCTGACCAGCTGCGGTGCGACTTATGGTCGAGTGGTGGAGTTGTGGGGCGAAAAAGGTTTGATCCGTGCCGACATCAATTCGGAAACGATTACGATTGCCGTGAACGGCAAACCGGAACAGACCTTACAACTTCCGCCGGAACCGGGTTCTCATCGCGGCGGTGACAAAATCATGTTTGCGGAATTTCTGGATTATGTGGATTCCGGCGTTGCTGCGCCCTTGCGTCCGGAACGCATTCTGACTTCGACCATGATTCCTCTTGCGGCGATGCAGCAGAAAACGGTCGAAACCGGGGAATGGTATCGTTCACACAAGCGGTAATGATAAAACGGATGCGGTTTGGAACAGATACCGACGGGGTAAGAATGTGTTAATTTTGCACACATTCGGGCGTGATTGCACATAATAATAGAAGATTTTTTCAAAAATCAACTTGAAAAAAAAGAGAAAAAAGGATATATTATAGTCTTGTATGTGTCCGGGACACTGTATATATCCCGGTTTGTAGTCAAATTTATTTCATACAAGGAGAAAAACAACATGAATAACGTATGCGCTTATTCAAAAGCTGATTTGCTTGCACTGAAAAGCAAATTGGAACTGGAGTACGCTGCCTATCAGGCACGCAATCTGAAACTCGACATGTCACGCGGTAAACCCGCAAGCACCCAACTGGATTTGTCTAACGATATCCTCACATCTACATTGACTACATACACAACAGATGATAAGACAGATACCCGTAATTATGGCGGTCTCGTTGGTATTACAGAAGCAAGAAAGCTTTTCTCCGACCTTCTTGATATCCCCGTCGAAAAAATCATTGTCGGCGGTAATTCCAGTTTGAACATGATGTATGACAATATGATCCGTCATATGCTTTTCGGAACCCATGGTTGCACCCCGTGGAGCAAGTTGGATAAAGTCCGTTTCCTCTGCCCTGCCCCCGGTTATGACCGCCATTTTGCCATCTGCGAAGAACTGGGTATCGAAATGATCAATGTTCCCATGACCTCCAATGGTCCGGATATGGATTTTGTGGAACAGGCATGTGCCGCCGATGATTCCATCAAAGGGATCTGGTGCGTACCTCTCTATTCCAACCCCCAGGGGATCTGTTACAGCGATGAAACAGTGGACCGTCTGGCTAAAATGAAAGCCGCTCCCGATTTCCGTATTTTCTGGGACAATGCCTATGGTGTGCATCACATTTTTGCAGAACGCAAATTGAAAGATATTTTCAAGGCTTGTGAAGAAGCCGGCAATCCGAATCGTCCGTATTACTTCTTCTCCACTTCCAAAATCACATTCCCGGGTGCCGGGATCGCATTGCTGGCAACCAGCACAGATAACCTGGAAGAAGTGAAGAAACACATGGGAATCCAGACCATCGGTTATGACAAGATCAACCAGCTCCGCACCGTCAATTTCCTCAAAAATGCGGAAAATGTACGCGCTCACATGCGCAAACAGGCGAAAGAACTCAAACCGAAATTCAATGTCGTTCTGGAAACTCTGGATCGGGAATTGACCGGTTCCGGTCTCGCAGAATGGGAAAAACCCGATGGCGGTTACTTTGTCGCCGTCGATACCCTTGATGGCTGTGCAAAAGCAACGGTCAAACTGGCAAAAGAAGCCGGTGTCACCATGACCGGTGCCGGTGCAACGTTCCCCTATAAGAAAGATCCCCGTGACCGCAATATCCGTATTGCTCCCACGTATCCCACATACGAAGAATTGAAAGTTGCCATCGAACTGTTCTGTCTGTGTGTCAAACTGGCAGGCGTGAACAAACTGTTGGAAACTGCAGAATAAAATCGGAAAACGATTTGCTGTAAATAAATCATGCGGTGAAAAACGCAATTCGCGTTTTTCACCGCATTTTATTTTTTCAAAAAATCAAACAGGAACGATTACTGCTGATCCAGAGCATCGTTGAGACGGTCGGACAATTCTTCCCATTCCGATTCCAAATCGTCGATCCGCAATTCCAACTGTTCCAGATCCTCATCTTCCGGAAGCGGAGCATCGGAACAGAATACTGCCAATGTTTCGCAGACATTCCGGTGGAACCGGGCAAGAGGACGTGCCAGATTTTTCGGCACTTCATTTTTGAATTTCTGTAAAAGTTGAATCGAAAGATCCACACGCTGTTCGCAAAGATCCAACAGACGGCGGCGATACGGTTCTTTATCCGCTTCAAACGTGGGATTGAAATATTCCTGTGTCACTTCCCAATCATCTTCCAGATAATTCAGGAATGTTACTTCCTGCGCTTCGTCCGCAAAAGTGATTCCCAGCAGCGATTCAATGGAAGAATGGAAGTCCGCAAAGTTTTCCACCCCATTGGCAAGTGCATCCAGCAGGAATGAATGGACTTCCACCGGGTCCAGCGGCGCATTGCGTTCCGCCAGAATGGCATCCATGGATTCCAGAGTACCGGAGGAGGCGGAAAAATCTTCCGGGCGGATTTCCGGCAATTGATCCGCATCATCGCCACCGTCATGGTCATGATTCCGGCAATGACATTCATGATCCTCTCCGCAATGACATTCATGATCGGCACCGTGATGATCGTGTCCGCAATGACATTCATGATCGGCACCGTGATCATGTCCGCAGGAACAATGATGTTCTGCTGCCGGTACATCATCTGCATCCTCCTCATCCTCCTCATCATCCTGATATGTCTGCGGTTTTTCCGCCTGCTTCATGGTATCCATACCGGGATCGACAACAGAGTCGGCAGAAACAAAAGTCCAGTCCGGACCTTCCTTGCGGATGGCGATCTCAAACATATTGTTGGAATATTCATCCAGAGAGAAATCAGGAGTATAGCGGAGATCTTCTTTCCGCAGATACGCTTTCAGATAGGCAAAAGCAAGCTGCAGAGGGAGTTCCACCGGGTCACGCTCATCGTCACAAACTTCAAGCAAAGCTGCTTCCAAACGCTGAAGGAATTCATCTTTTGCAGCTTTTTGCGGTGCATTTTCCGCTTTTTCGCAAGTCAAAGTAAAAATACCATCCTGCCAGCTTTCCACCGTGGCGACAATACTGTCTCCATAATGGAAATCATGCTTTGCATAAAATTCCGTCATATCAAAGGCTGTGGTATCCAGTGTTTCCCGTTCGATATTGACCGATTCACGCATTTTCCGGTAATTGGCATCAGATTCTGCACAAAGCGTATCCAGCATCCCCGCTCTGCCCAACAGGAAAAACGCAGATACCATTTCCGTAAACGGCAAAACAATAGACGTTGCGGGACACTTGATTCCATCGTCAGAAGTCAGTTGGAATTCATCACAAAACTGTTCTTCGGAGGAAAACGGGGCGAAACGGGCACCGGGGAGCAGAATATTGCGCTTGATTTCTTCCCGTCCGGGGACAATACGGAATTGTGCCTTCCGGAAAAATACATCTCTGGGATAACACAAATCCTGCGTAAAAAACAAACGCGGGTCATTGGCAAGAATCAATTCCGTTTCTTTCTGCACACGGAGCTTATCATCTCCTTCCGGGATCTTGAGTTTATCCGTGACAGCGTTCGTAAAACCTTTCAGCGGGAATGCTTCATAAAGAAAAGCGGGTAAAAGTTCAAGAACCGTATCTTCAATACGGGAAACAGGAATTGCCATACAATAAAACTCCTTTGTCAATTACATTACAGTTCAGAAACTGTTGAAACGCTGCATATGAGACAGACGGTTGAACAGAAAATCATCCAGTTTTGTACTCAGATCTTCCTGTGTCCAAGTCTTGATATCTTCCATGGAATGTGCATCAACCAGAGAGAAATCGCCGGAATGGATCCGGTTCAAACGGTAAAGAACCGCGCCGCACCCCAACTTTTTCCCCACATCGGAACAAAGTGTACGGATATAAGTACCTTTGGAACATTTCACTTCAAAATCCGCATAAGGAAGACGGGCATTGGTGATCTTGGCATGATGGATCGTAATCTCTTTCGCTTCCCGTTCCACTTCGATTCCCTGGCGGGCAAGTTTATACAACCGTTCCCCGTCTTTTTTCACAGCGGAAACCATGGGCGGGGTCTGAAGAATGTCACCTTCAAAAGAACGGAATGCGTCGATCAACATTGCCTCATTGACGCCGGACCAATCAGCAGTACGCACAACTTCCCCGTCCATGTCCTGGGAATCCGTTTCCGTCCCCAGCAGAATCGTACCGGTATAGGTTTTATCTTCGCCGGAAAATTTCTGGCTGAGTTTGGTGAATTTACCGAAAACAACAACCAGCAAACCGGTTGCCGCCGGGTCAAGCGTACCGCAATGGCCGACTTTCACCGCATTGAATCTGGCACGCATAAAAGATACCACATCATGACTGGTCCAGCCAGCCGGTTTATCTACAAGAAGTACCCCGTTTTTCTGGAACGGAGGAAGACGGTGTCTGTCAGGGTTGTGTCTCATTTTTCATTTCCTGTTCAACATGTTTCAGGAGGATGTTTTCCGCATCCTCCAGGGATTTTGCATAAATCGTACCCCCTGCTGCCATTTCATGACCGCCGCCATTCAGACGCCGTGCCACTTTCCCCACGGAAATACGGGGATCTTTGGAGCGGAGAGAAATTTTGAATATTCCGGGAGATTTTGTGCATTTCAGCAATGCGGCAACCGTTACGCCATCAATGCTGCGGAGATTTTCAATCAGCTGTTCCGTGTTCCGGATATCAATGGAATACTTTGCCAGCAATTCCCCGGTAATCGTAAACCAGGCAAATTTACCTTCCAATGCCGTCCGTAAGCCGCTGCGGAACAATTCCGCTTCAAATAACGCCATCGGGAACGGTTTGGAAAGATAAGCACGGTCAATGATACGGCTATGATCCGCTTTCAATTCCAATAAATCCGCCGCGATCCGCAAACAACGGGGCATCGTATTGGAAAAACGGAAACAACCGCTGTCCGTTACGATCCCGAGCAGCAAATACGTGGCTGCCTGCGTTGTGATTTGCCAATCGGCATACCGGGCAAAACAGTAAACCACTTCACACGCCGAACATGCTTCCGGGTCAACATAACTCCAAGTGCCGAAATGTTCGTTGTCCGGATGATGATCCAGTGTTACTACCGGAATCGTGATCTCTGCAAAGGAAGCAGGGCCGATCCCGATCCGTTTCACCGTGGAGGCATCCACATTAAAAATCAAACTGTACCGTTCATTCACTTCGGCAGCAGTTGTAAACTCCGCATTTTCTCCGGAGAGAAATGTGCTGTAACAATCCGGTACGGGATCCTGTAAATGCCAGGCGGCGGCATATCCGTTGGAACGGAGCAATTCCACCACGGCAGAAAACGACCCGACAGCATCACCATCGGGGCGTTCATGGGTAACAACAAGGATCTCTTTTCCGGACTCCCGGACCTGATTCAAGGTCTGGAGAATTGCAGAAAAATCATTGGTTTTCATTCGATTCCTGTTCTTCCAATTTCCGGATCAATGCCAATACACGGTCGCCTTCCGCAATATTATGATCCGGACGGAAGTGGAGGACCGGGGTATATTTCAGCACGATTACGCGGGAAACATCATCCTGGATTTCCGCCTTGCGGCGTTCCAATGTACGGACGATTTCCGGCGACAAATCTGCGCCGAGACAACTGATATACACTTCGGCTGTTTTCAGACCGGGGGAACATTCCACTTTCGTTACAGAAAGAATGGTCCCTTTTTCGTTCAAACCGTGAAGTTCGATCCAGGACGCAATTTCCCGTTTCAAAAGTTCGTTCACCCGCATAATGCGGTCCGTACAGCCTTTTTCCGACTGTCTGGGATTTTTACGCATAAGAAACGATCCTTTCTCAGCTCAATGTGGCTTTCTTCAATTCAATTTCGTAAAGCTGAATCACGTCACCTTCGGTAAAGTCCATAAAGTTATCCAGCTTGATACCACATTCCAAACCGGCATGGACTTCTTTCACGTCATCCTGGAACCGGCGCAAGGATTTCACTTCACCATTGAAGATCAATTCCTTATCACGGTAAACACGGGCTTTTGCTCCAACTTTGGCAGAACCTTTTTCCACCAGACATCCACAGATTTTCGGACCTTTGGAAAGCTGGAAGATCTTCAGAATACGAACCGTACCCAAATCTTTTTCACGTTTTTCCGGAGCAAGACGACCTGTCAGCGCGTCTTCAATATCTTCCAGAAGTTCGTAAATAATAGAGTACAGGCGGATTTCCACCTTTTCTTTCTTTGCAAGATCATTCACACCCGGATTGACACGAACGTGGAACCCGACAACGATGGCTCCCGCAGAAGCCGCAAGCAAAACGTCGTTTTCAGAAATCGCACCGACTCCGGCATGAAGCACATCCACACTGATCTTTTCAGACGGCAGTTTTTTCAACGATTCCACAATCGCATCGGCAGAACCGCGCACGTCCGCTTTTACCACAACTTTCAAATTGTTCCGTTCGCCGGTATCCATCTGGGAGAACAAATCTTCCAGAGATGTTCCGGGAAGACGGCTTGCCAACGCTTCTTCACGATTTTCAACAGAACGCTGCGCTGCCAATTCTTTCGCCTCGGAAAGAGATTCACAGGTGGCAAGTTTTGTCCCCGCTTCCGGTACGCCGGAAAGACCAACCACTTTCACCGGAGTGGCAGGTCCTGCCTGCGGAATCCGTTTGCCGCGGAAATCAATCAAAGAACGGACTTTACCAAAATATTCACCGCAAATCACCGCATCACCGACACGGAGCGTACCGTTACGGACAACAACGCTGACTGTGGGACCAAGCCCCTGTTCCAGTTCCGATTCCAAAACAAATGCCAGTGCCGGACGTTTCGGGTTGGCTTTCAATTCCAACATTTCAGCTTCCAGCAGAATACGTTCCAACAAATCATCAATACCGTCACCGGTACGGGCGGAAACACGGATCGCTGCCGTTTCACCACCCCAGTCTTCACTCATCAAACCATTCTGCTGCATGTGAAGAAGAACTTTATCCGGATTGGCTCCCGGCAAGTCCATTTTATTGATCGCAACAATAATCGGCACTCCGGCGGCTTTCGCATGGTTCATCGCTTCGATGGTCTGCGGCATAAAACCGTCATCCGCTGCAACGACCAGGACGACAATATCCGTCACATTCGCCCCGCGGGCGCGCATCTGTGTGAATGCTTCGTGTCCGGGCGTATCAACAAAAGTAATGGTCTTTCCGTCAATATTCACAACGGAAGCACCGATATGCTGGGTAATACCGCCCGCTTCACCGGCTGCCACTTTGGTCTTGCGGATCGTATCCTGCAAAGAGGTTTTCCCGTGGTCAACGTGTCCCATGAATGTAACAATGGGAGGACGCATCTTCAAATCGGCAGGATTATCTTCATACACTTTATCTTCCGGAGCGACTTCGGTTTCCTCATCTTCTTTTGCTTCTGCACCGCCGCGTTTATCAATAACCAGAATAACACCGGACTGTTCCGCCACTTTGATCGCAATTTCATTGTCAACCGTCTGGTTGATACTGGCAAGAACATTCATCATCATAAGAGATGTGATCACTTCATTGGGCTTTTTGCCGATCGCTTCGGCAAGATTTTTCACCACAACCGGACCTTTTATATGCACTTCGCGAATCTCATCGGTATCGACAGAAACGGGAGCAGCCGTTTCTTTGGCAAAGGAATTTTTACCTTTTCCTTTGTTGCGTTCACGGAATTTTTCATTATCCTCATCATGCTTTTTATTTTTTGCATTGCCGGATGATGATTTGATCTTTTCTTTCCGTCCGAAACTGTCATCGTCATCATATTCATCTGCAACAGATGCAACCGTTTCTTTCGGTTTGACCTTGCCGGTCAATTCATCAAAATAAGCAGTGATCAGTTCCAAATCCTCGGCGGGGATGTTACTGGTTGCAGTGCGGATCGCTGTGAATCCCTGATCTGCAAGTTCTTTCAACACTTCTTTGGACGTCATACCGTACAAATCGGCGAACGCCTTTACTTTCATACTTTTCTTTTCCATATTCTCTACATACCTCCGGGAATTTCAAATCTTCTTTTCCGCTTAACCGATGTATCAGGATCAGCTCAACGCCTGTTCAATGGCATTTACCGTCGCTTCATCAAGACCTTCAATTTTCGCAAGGTCTTCAACGGAGACTTCTTTCAAACCGTCAAGAGAAAGATAACCATTGTTCACCAGGATTTCCGCCTGTTCCGCAGAGACCGCAAGACTGGATGCAAGTTCTTCCACAGCCTGCTGTTTCTGTTCTTCAAAATCAGGTTCTTCTTCCGGCGCATCGATCACAATGTTGATCGTCCACTGCAAAAGTTTCTGTGCAAGACGGACGTTCTGCGCTTTTCTGCCGTATGCCAGACGGTAATTTTCTTCGTTCACATATACCGTGTACTGTTTGCGGATACGGTCTTCTTCCACACTCAGAATCTTCGCCGGCTGCATCGCATTCGCCAGGTAAACCTGCGGGTCATCATCATAACGGATAATATCCACACGTTCATTGCCAAGTTCATTGGTGATGTTACGGACACGCAAACCGCGTACACCAACACATGCACTTACCGCATCCACACGGGAATCCGTGCTGCGGACTGCAATCTTGGTACGGACACCGGCTTCGCGGGCAATACCTTTGATTTCAACAATACCATCATGGATTTCCGCAACTTCACGTTCAAACAGTTTACGGATGAAATTCTGAGAAGTACGGGAAAGAATCAATGGCGGACCGGATGTTTCGGTATCAACTTTGACCAGCAATGCACTGATACGGTCACCCACATGATAACTTTCTCCGGCTACACGGTCTTTTGCACCGATCACACCTTCGGCTTTCTGACAATCCACAATCACATTACCGGCATCAACACGGCGGACTGTACCGCTGATCAATTCACCGATCTGTTCACGGAATTCTTCACCGACCAATTCTTTTTCCGCTTTCCGCAACTGTGCGCGGATCGCCTGCCCGGCATTCTGTGCAGCAATACGGCCGAAATCACTGGGAGTTACTTCCCATTCCACAATACTGCCGATTTCGGCTGTGGGAATACGGGTTCTTGCTTCTGCCAGACTGATCTGATCGTTATTTTTTACAACATCCACCACACAAAGTTTTGCCCATGCCTTGATCGCGCCCGTCTTACGGTCGATCCGGATCGACAAATCACTTGCAGGGTGAATGACTGCTTTCTTTGCCGCGCCCATCAACGCATTTTCCACTGCCTGGATCAATTGTTCCTTGCTGATCCCGCGTTCCTGTTCAATGTTTTCCAATATTGCAATCAATCCACTGCTCATATTCTCACCATTCTCCGTCGTTATCCGGAATATTTCTTCTGCTCCGGAATACTGCTGCTCCATAGAAAAAAACGCTGCAAATCGACAAAAAACAAGACGAGACCGCCGGGGCAGCCCGCCTTCCTGATGCCGAAATACAGTGTTACCGACACCATAACATACAACCATTCATGGATTTTTCAACCTTATTCTATTATTTTTTTAAATATTTTTGCCCCTTATTCCTCATTTTTGCCCTTTTTTACTTGACTTTTCTATTTTTTTGCAGTAGATTATTCAGGAATTTTAATCAGAACGGGGCTCAACTGCCATGGATCAGGATAATTTTTACAATAAATCAAACGCGAATAATCATTCGCTGAAATACAGCGATGATGCCAATTCTCTCGGCATTTATTACAAACAACTGGCCGACAGTAAACCTCTTTCCCCAGATGAAGAACTGGACCTCTGGAAAAAAATGGAAGACGCGTCCACTCAAGTCAGAAATATCCTGTACCGTTTCTCTTTCCTCATTCACGAACATATCCGGCTGTTCAAACATACCACCCCGGAAGAACTCGGTGAAGATTTCTGCATCCCAAGATCCGATACATTGCGCTATCCTATCAAAAAAATCACAAAATGGATCAGCGATCTGGAAAAACATGCAGAGCAGCTCCCGGATTTTCAAAAAAATCCGCCCACGGACGAACTTGAAAATTTCCGCAGAAAATCCGTCGGTCTCCTCTCGGAATACCCCGCCCGGATCAACAAACTTTATGAATGGCAGAATGTCATAAATGTTTATCGCTCTCAATTCCTTTCCGCCGATTTCCCCGACGAAGAAAAGAAATTCCTCGAAGAAAAAATCATGATGTCTGCCACGGATTTCCTCGAAGAAATGAACAAACTCGACAACATTTACAACGAACTGGATCGGATCCGGCAGCAGATCCTTACCGCCAACCTCAGACTCGTTGTCAGTATCGTTCAACATTTCAAACGGAATACACTCCAGACCGGTGACCTGATCCAGGAGGGTAATTTAGGTCTGATACGCGCACTCGAACGCTTCGATTACCGGCTCGGACACCGGTTCGCAACTTACGCAACATGGTGGATCAAACAGGCAGTATCACGCAATGTTGCCGCTCAAACAAGAATTATCCGTATCCCCGCACACATGCTTTCCATTATCGCAAGAATCAACCGCGCAGAACGGACTTTTATTCAGGAAAACGGACAGGATCCAACCATCGATCAACTTGCCGCGATCCTGGAAATGCCAAGAGAAAGAATCAATTCCATCAAAAAAATGGCGGCTCAGGCGATCTCACTCCATGCGCCCGTCTCCGCCGATTCCAATGCGCCGGAACTGGAACAGCTGCTCGCCGATGATGATGACGAAAACCCCGTCCGTCAACTCGCCTTCAAATTATTAAAAAAACGTCTGAATGAAGCACTGGGACATCTCACCGAACGGGAACAGCAGATCATTCGTCTCCGTTTCGGACTCTCCGGAAATAAAGCAATGACATTCGTCGAACTCAGCGAACTCTTCGGTTTGACAAAGGAACGGATCCGGCAATTGGAAATGCGTGCATTGCAAAAACTCCGGGAACCCGATATTTCAAATTCATTTGAAGATTATTTCCTCTGAAATCTTCCTCCATCCACACCTGTAAAAAAATACTGCGGCAAAGATTTTTACATCATCACCGCAGCGGATCAAGGAGTCAAAATTTCAAAAAATCCATTCAGGATACTTTGATCCGGTGTACTTTGGCATGTTCCGATTTCGGAAGCGTCAATGTCAGAACTCCATCCTGTGTCACCGCAGTAATACCCTGCACATCAATGCAGTCTGACAACTGAAATTCACGATGGAAGACGATGGGTACCCCGCCTTTCCGCAAACAGCTTTCCGCACGCATCTTCATCACACGGTCTTTTACTTCAATGGTAACATGATCCTTGCACGCGCCCGGAATTTCAAACCAGACCGTAACAGCATCTTCTCCATCCAGAACATCCGCAATCGCCATCATTTCATGCATCTGCACTTTCGCAGTTTGAACCGCATTTTTTTCTTCATTTGCCATACAGCATTTTTTGTCATTTCCATCCATCATTGTTTCTTTCCTTACTATGTTTGTTTTTTCTTATTTCACTTCTACAATACGGTGATTGACCTGTTCCGTTTCACGGGGCAATACAACCGTCAAAATACCATGTTTATATTCCGCTTTTGTTTCCGAACCACGTACCGGAACCGGAAGCCGGACCGTTTCCGCACAGGTACGACAGGAACGTTCACGACGCAGGAAACGCCCTTTCAAATCGGACGGATACGCCACACTTTCCGCTGATACCATCAACTGATTCCCCGTAACTTCCACGTGAATATTATCCGCTTTGTAACCCGGAAGCGGAAAATGTACTTTCACTTCCTTATCATCCGTTTCCATTTGAATACCGGGCATCCCGTGTGATCCGATACATTCCGGCGAAAAATCGGAAAATGTATTGAACACATTTCTCAAAAAACGGTCAAACTCTGCAAAATTACGGTTCTCCATCCATCTGTTACTCATCAATTCATGCATCTTTTTCTTCTCCTTATCTTATTGTTCTCTGTTCAGCGGCTCTACCGCTATTTCAATCTTCATCTGCATTAAAGCAAGTCCCATGCCAACTTTTTTGGGTTTAACAATTGCGTCATTATGTCGCTATCCATAAAATATATTTATGTGTCAATTTGTCACTATTACACACAAGCAACTTGACTTTTTCAAAAATGAAGATACATTTAACGGTGATAAGAGGTAATTTCAAAAGTTGCCGGACTTTTGAAATTACCTCATAAAATAAAAAAAATCGTAATTGGAGACTTATTCTCATGAAAGCCGGACAGCTTTTTGATTGCCCGCACTGCGGCAACAATACATTTTTAATGAAAGAAGCCGTAATGGATGGATGGACAAAAAAGTGTGACATTCTGAAATGCTCCTCCTGCGGTACTGTAATCGAAGAAATCAAAGACGATACGACAAAAAACACAGACACCGCAAAGGACAAACAGAACGAAAAGCGCAATGCTCTGGCTGCATTATTCGGCGAAGAACCGGAAGACTATAAAGCAACAAACACAGACCTGTTCAACACAGAAAAACGATTCTGTCGCGATTGTCAATACCGGGTCATGAATGCATTCCGCATCCGTTGCGGAAAACATGAAAAAGATGTAAACCCTATGGACGACTGTCCCGATTTCAAACCCAGAACGGAACAAGCATGAAACAAGTATTATTAATAGACGCATACGCGTGGATCTATCGTTCTTATTACGCGATCCGACTTTTAACAAACAGTCAGGGACAGCCCACCAACGCCATTTTTGCAATGCTCCGCTTCCTGTTAAAACTGGAAGACGAGTACCCGGATTTTGATGGAGTTTTCGTTTTCGACTGCGGAAAGCCGAAGCACCGTCTTGAATTGGCACCCCAATATAAAGCAAACCGTCCGCCAATGCCCGATGAACTCAAACAACAGACCGGAATCATCCGGGATTTGATTTGTGATTTCGGCTGGCAAATCATCGAACAGGAAAACTGGGAAGCGGACGATTTAATCGGCTGCCTCGTCAACACTTTCCAAAACCGGGATTTCCGTATTGTTTCCGGCGATAAAGACTTGTCCCAATTGATCCAGTCACCCAGAGTGGAAATGCTGATTCCGTCTCAAGACGGTAAGACATTACAGAAACGCGGTGATGCAGAAACGATCGAAAAGTTCGGCGTTCCACCGTGCGCGATCCGGGATTACCTTGCATTGATCGGGGATACTTCAGACAATATCCCCGGAATTGAAGGAATCGGCCCCAAAACAGCTGCACAACTTCTTCAGCAATTCGGCTCCATTGATGCCATGTTATCTGCGCCGGATCAAATCAAACGGGAAACATTACGCACAAAAATCACCGGAAACTGCGAGAAATTGACCATCAACCGGCAATTGGTCAGTCTTCTGACCGAACCGGAACCGGGAATGACGCTGACAGAAGAACAATTCCTGCGGAAAGCACCGGACTATGCAAAAATTCTCAAAACGGCAGAAAATCTGGAATTACGCAGCACCTATAAAGATTTGCAAAAACGCTGTTCCACCTCCATAAAAGCCGATGAAAAAGCTGGAGAATGGGAACAAGGTGAGCTTTTTTAACCGTTTTTTCCTAAAAAAAAGACTTCCGGACTTGCAAAGTGAAAAAAAAGGTTTATATTATAAGGATTTTGTAATTCAGATTTATTATTACTTACATGAATAGAAAGGTCAAAAAACAATGAAAAGAACGTATCAGCCTTCCGTGATCAAAAGAGCACGCAAATTCGGTTTCCGCGCCAGAATGGCAACCCGTGGCGGACGCAAAGTCCTCGCACGTCGTCGTCAGAAAGGTCGTAAAACTCTGACTGCCTGAGTGTTACGGTGATTAGTCCCGGTATTGACGAACCTGTTGTTTCCAGAAAACGCCGTTTGCAAAAGAATGACAAGTTAAAGACAAAACAGGATTTCGATTTTCTTAAGGAAAATGGGAAACGGGTTACACACCCGTATTATACCTTACTTGTTGTTCCGGATTGCCCTGCCGGATTCGGTCTGGGCATTATTTGCAGCAGAAAATTCCATAAACATGCAGTAGTTCGCAACCGGGCAAGACGTATTCTCTCAGAAGCTGTCCGACTCCTGAAACCAAGGATGCAATCGTGCCGGATTCTTTTGATTCCACGCAGAAAAATTTGCAGTGCGACCATGCCGCAAGTCAAAGAAAGTCTGGAAAAGACATTGACTCAAGCGGGTATCAGGATTCAGAACATAGAGTCAGATCCCGGTTTTCCCCAGCCGGAATTGCAATAAGTTGTATCAACTTATACCGTAAATGGCTCTCCCCTCTTTTTCCGCCGTGCTGCCGTTTTACGCCGACTTGCTCCGCTTATGCTTTGGAAGCAATTGGCAGATTCGGTTTGTTAAAGGGCGGTTTTCTCGCCGTATGGCGTATTCTCCGTTGCAACCCATTCTGCCGGGGTGGCTATGATCCCGTCCCTGAAAAATTAAATTGAAACAACTGGAGATCTTCCGTGAAATTAGACAAAGAAAATGTCATCATCATATGTATTACCATTGCCGTAATTATTGCATGGGCTTTGATTTATCCCAAATATCAGAAAGAACGTGCCGAAGAACGTGCAAGAATTCAGCAGGAAAAAGTTCAGCAGTATAATACGCAAACAACTGCCGCACCTCAGACAACACCTGCCCCCACAGTGGTTTCTTCCACTGACACCCCCAAGACAGCTGCGCCTGTCACCCCTGCCCCGGCAGTCTCCGCAAAAGTCATTACCGGGCAGCGTTATGTTACCATCTCGAACGATTTATTGGAAGCAAAAATCGATGTAATGACGTCTGCATTGGATTCTATCACTTTGAAAAAATTCAAAGTTGCCAATGCAAAAGAAGAAAAACTGGTCGTTACCTCTGCCAATACAAAATATAAATCTCTCCAGCCTGTGATAGGAAATGCAAAATGTATTTCCGCTGCAGCAAAGAAAATCAATGATTCTTCCCTCCAAATCATTTCCAAATGGTCCGATGGATTGGAATTGATTCAACTGATTTCTCTTAAAGAAGGAAGTTATCTTATTGATGTTCAATACACATTCGTCAATTCCGCAAAAAATCAGTTGTTGATTCCTGAATTCCTCGTGTGGTCCGCTGGGGTCCCGCCGACACAATATCTTGCCGGTGACAAGATTTATTCGGAACGTCACAATATCGACTGGCACATTGCCGGTGCCAAATCCGTTGTGACCGGTGATCCGGAAGCAAAAGAAACCAAATTCAAAAATCTCAACTCCGATGAAAATGTTGATTGGGCTGGTTCCACCAACAAATTTTTCGCCTCCATTCTGTTCCTTGATAAAGTCAACGGCGGAGTTGCCGGCGGTATGCGCGTGGATCGTACCTATCATGCAAAACCGGAAAAACCGTCCGATCAGTATGTACAGCCTTATGTCGGTTTGGCACTGAAAAATGTAACGCTTCCTGCCGGACAGAGCATGACGGTCAGTTCCATGCGTTACTATTTCGGCCCGAAAGAAATGAACGAAATTGCAAAATTGCCGCCCACAGTAATGGATGCAATGCACATTTCCTATTTCTCCTGGTTTGAATTTCTCGCACGTCCCATGGTCCGTTTCCTTGTTTGGATGAACAGCCTTTGCAACTCCTACGGGATCGCGATCATTGTGCTGACACTTCTGGTCCGCCTGATTTTCTGGCCCATCACCCAGAAAGCCAATACTTCCATGCGGAAAATGAGCAAACTGAAACCGAAAATGGATGAAATCCGGGAAAAATACAAATCCAATCCGCAGGAAATGAATATGCGGATGATGGAACTGTACCGTGTGGAAAAAGTCAGCCCCCTTGGCGGCTGTCTCCCCATTCTCCTGCAGATCCCGGTATTCTTTGCCCTGTATTCCGCGTTGGATTCTGCCGTCGAACTCAGACAGGTCTCTTTCCTCTGGGCGGAAGACTTGGCGCGTCCTGACCTGATCGGACCGCAAATCAATCTGCCGTTCTTCGGCCCGACCGGGTTGCATCCCCTTGTGATCGCCATGACACTGCTCATGGTACTGCAGCAGAAAATGACACCGTCCAATATGGACCCTGCCCAGCAGAAAGTCATGATGCTGATGCCGGTCATTATGTTGTTCATGCTGTATAATCTGCCGTCCGGGTTGACCCTTTACTGGACAGTCAGCCAGGTCTTCAGTATTCTTCAGATGAAATACGGACAAATAATTGCAGAACGGGAAGAGGCAAAAAATGCCGCTGCCGGAACTGCGAAGTAAATAGATAAGTAAAAGTTTCACCCTTAAAATTGAATGATTGGATGGGAGTTTAATTACCATGGAAGAACAGGTTAATCCCGAACAGGAAAATGTAAATGCCGCTGTGGATGCTGCTGCGGAAGCATTGAATGATAATGCTGAAGTCTCCGCCGCCGCACCTGCTGTGGAAGAAGAGAAAAAAGAACGCAGAGAACGTGTACAAAAAGAAGTTACACAGGAAATGCTTGACCGCACATCTCAGGATTTGATGAAAATGCTTGATTTCCTCGGTCATGACGATGCAACCGTAAAACCCTCTGCTGTCAACAACGATATCTGCCTGGATATCATTTCCGAAGATGCCGGCCGTATCATCGGCAGAAAAGGTCAGTCTCTGGAAAGTCTTCAGCTGCTCATCAACCGCATGTGCCAGAAAGATGATCCCGATTATCCCCGTATCATGCTCAGCATCGACGGTTATTCCTCCCGCACTCCGGGTGGACGCCGCCGCGATGATAATGAGGATAACGGTGGACGCCGTTCTTCCCGCAAAGGCGATCGCAATGGACGCCGCCGGGATAACGACAATGACGAAATCATCCGTCAGCAGGCTTTGGATGCTGCAAAAGAAGTCCGTCTCTGGGGCGAACCCAAAACGTTGCCCGCGATGAACGCACATGACCGCAGAATCGTCCATATCACGCTGAAAAATGATGCGGATATCATGACGGAAAGCGAAGGCGAAGGCGCAAAGAAAACAATCGTGATTTCCATGAAAAAGTAAGATCACAGCACATTCTTTAAAAGAAAAAATCCGGCAATGAATTAAATTTCATTGCCGGAATTTTTTTACTCTGATTTTCAGATATGGAATCAATATTCCTTGATTTCACAAGATTTCTTGACCAATGCACGGGCTGCCTGACAATCTGCAATCGTTCCATCTGCCATCATCTGCGCCAGAATATTACCGGTGGATGTCGCTTCCAGCGGACCGGTCAACACTTTCATACCGGTGATTTTTGCAGTCAAGCTCATCAGGAAATCATCGCGGATGGCACCGCCAAGGATGTGCAGCACATCAAATTTTTCACCCAGCAATGTTTCCAATGCCTGAATGCTGTCACGGAAGCATACTGCCAATGAATCATAGATGGAACGGACCAATGCCGCATCTGTTTCCGGTACGGCTTTGCCATGATCCCGGAACCATTGTCTGATTCTGCCGGGCATATCGCCGGGCGCAAGGAACAGTTGATCGTTGGGCGGGAAGACCAGTCCGGCATCCGGAGCAGCCTGTGCCATTTCCATCATTTCCTGGAAGGAGACATCTTTACCGCTTTCCTGCCAGATACGCCGGGTTTCCTGTAACAGCCAGGTTCCCATGATATTTGTCAGGAAACGGATCTTGCCGTTTACAGCACCTTCGTTTGTGTAATGAGCGTCACAGGCTTCTTTTTTCAAAACAGGCTGTGCCAATTCCGCACCGAGCAATGCCCAGGTACCGGAACTGATATAAAGCCATTTTGTATCGGCATCGCACGGAGTGCAGGAAACAGCACTGGCAGTATCATGTCCGCCGCATTTCACAACGCCCAAACGGGGAACTCCCAATTCTGCCGCCACTTTTTCCGAGAGACGGAACGTGCGCTGCGCCGGGAGTTCCACCGGAGGCAGGACGGATGCCGGGATACCGGCTTTTGCCAACAGTTCCAAATCCCAGGTCCGTTTAGCGGGATCCAGCATAGCGGTGGTGGATGCGATGGTATATTCCGCAGAAATTTCACCGGTAAGAGCATAAATCAATGCATCCGGCATAAGCAACGCAACAGAGCCGTTTTCAAAGTCCTCCGGATGCATCGTCTTGTGGGCATAAAGCTGATACAATGTATTGAACACCATCTGCTGAATACCAACACGACTGTAAAGATCTTCCACAGACATGACATTTTTATGAAATGCTTCCATGCCTTCCGCATTACGGGAATCACGATAGCAGTACGGATTGCGGATCAGTTCGCCATTACGGAAGAACGCATAGTCCACGCCCCAGGTATCCACAGAAAGAGATACGATATCAGGTGTAACCGCATATGCTTTTTTGATCCCGGTCTTGATTTCGCTTAACAGCGCATTGAAATCCCAACGGAAATGACCATCGGCTTCCATGGGGAAGTTTTTGAACCGGTGGATTTCTTCCAGAATCAGTTTCCCGTTTTCATCAATATGCCCCAGGATCCCTCTGCCGCTGGATGCCCCCAAATCAAATGCAAGATAATATTTCATGTTATCAAACTCCGCGTGTTACCGCTGTTTTCTTTACGTAATCGACCGCTGCCGCAATATAATCAGCACCGACCGGAACATTATGTTTTAAACAATAGTAATCATACACATCACTCCAGGGCATCGCCTTGAGTTCTTCGGTCATTGCAAGACGGCGGGAGAAGTCTGCTTCCAATTCCCAGCCGGAGAGCGTGGCATCCGGGGCCAGCAATGCTTTGCAAAGCGCTTTCTGCATATTGCGTGTGCCGGTACACCAGGCAAGAATACGGTTTACCGTACCGTCAAAATAATCCAAACCGATATTCACACGATTCACGCCGCAACGGACGATTTCCGCCGCGATTGCCTGCAATTCGTCATCAAACAATACCACATGGTCACTGTCCCAACGAACGGGACGGCTGACATGGAGCAGGATCTCATCCATAAACAGAAGACTGGAACTGATCTTGTCGCTGATTACTTCCGTCGGATGGAAATGACCGGCATCCAGTGTGAGCATGACGTTCTTTTCCATGGCATACGCCATATAAAATTCATGGGAACCGATGGTACAACTTTCACAGCCGAGACCGAAGAGTTTGCTTTCCACCGCATCCGCCATGCAGGCAGGATCTTTCTTATCCGCCAACACCTGATCCAGAGAATCTTTCAACCGCTGACGTGCTGCCATACGATTGACGGGAATATCTTTGAATCCATCGGGGACCCAAATGTTCATTACGCAACGTTTTCCCAGTTCTTTCCCCATCACTTCCGCAATTTCACGACTGCGTTTGCAATGTTCGATCCAGTATTTGCGGACTTCTTCTTTCGGACTGGAAAGCGTCATACCGTCAACCATCATGGAATGACCGAAACAGGTCGGATTGAAATCAAGACCGATCTGCTTTTCTTTTGCCCATTGGATCCAGTTGGCAAAATGTTCCGGTGCGATCATATCCCGTCCCACCGGTTTTTCACTTTCCAGATACATGGCATGAAGATTGACACGCATTGTGCCGGGGAGCATGGATAAAGCAAAATCCAAATCATCCCGCAGTTCACCGGCATTTCTTGCACGGCCGGGATAATTCCCTGTACTCATGATTCCGCCATCGGCACCGCCAGCGGCAACTTCAAACCCGTTGACATCATCACCCTGCCAGCAATGCATGGAAACAGGGATCGATTCAAGTGTCTCCAAGACTTTTCCGGTATCGACACCGAGAGCGGCGTACCGCTCCCGGGCGATCTCATAACTCTGAGTTATCTGCTTATCACAACGCATAATGACCTGTACAACTCCTTAAATTATGCAAGAACCTGCATATTGTTTCTGTATTCGTCGTTATTCAACGCAATGGAAGCGGCTGCGCTGGTGACAAGAACATCATAATTGGTGTTGAGGTTTGCGGACGCATCTGCATTGCCGATTTCCAGATAATAGGTTTCGCCGTAATGCATTGCCACATTATCCAGTTCACCACGTGCAACAACCATCAACTGACCATAGATTTCCTGCCACAATGTTGCCGTGAGCGGAACCGTATTACCTTCAATATCGAAGGAATAACTGCCATCGGCTTCCACTGTAATCTGACGGAAGTCACGATCATCACTGAAGCCCAGCCATTCGTCGTCAACAATGTTCCGTTCCAATTCATTACCGGCAAGCGTTACACGGAAGGCGGCATTATCACGTGCCTGACCGAATGTGTTATCCAGAATATTGGATTCTGTATAATCCACTTTGGAGGCAGAGAGGATATAAGCCGTATCCACGGTACCATTGTGTGCCACAACTTCCAGGGTGTAAGTATTGCTCAAACTCTTTTCTTCATTCCAGAGGAACGTGCCGCTCCACTGACTGCTGCTGTTGATGGAAATGGTTTCAATGCTGATTCCGTTACTGTTGCGGATCACAAGGTCAACACCGGATTCCGCACCAAGCACTTGCAGATTGATCGTTACAGCTGCCGCAGCATATTCCCCGTCAGCCGATTCCCCGTCAAGAACAATGTTCCATGTATCGGATGCACCGCCGTGGACGGTTCCGCCCACTGTACGATCACTCCATTTGAAGTTCGCTTCGGAAGCACCTTCCAGAACAAAGTTACCGGACTTGACTGCGGCTGCGGCATTGCCGTGTGCATCGTATGCCATGATCGTGTAACTGTAAGTTCCAAAGTAAGGAATATTTTCCCAGACAAAGGAGGTGGCGGTGAGTTCCTGATTGATTTCAACCACGCCGCCTCTCTGGATCAGGATGGAATATTTGCCGGTTTCCAGATTGTCCGTCATAGCATCCCAGGAGAATGCAGCGGTATTGCCGGTAACAGTGCAAGTCACAGATTCCGCATCAAATTCCGGACGGACTACGTCATAGGTAAAGCTGCACCGGGAAGAATATGCACCGTAATTTCCGGAGCAATCCAGTGCGCGGACGGCGAACTGATAGGAACCGTTAGCCAAATCATTCTGATTCAGATTCAGCAAACCGGCATCTTTTGCATTCGTAACAATGTTCTTGAGCAATGTTTTGCCCGTTGCATCATAGATTGCCACTTCATATTTATCCATACCGAAGGCATCGTTTACCGTACCCCAGGCAAGGGAGAGAAGGCCATCTTCCACTGCATCGTATACATTAAGTCCATCCGGAGCAAACGGGGCAACAGTGTCTTGGATGATATGATCCGCATCATTGTGTTGCGGATCGATCAGTTTGAACGATGCACCGGCAAACCAGTCGGTCGCATTACCCAGAGAGTCGATCGCACGGACATCCCAGAAGACTTCATTGTTTGCCATACCCATCAGATAACCGGCACCCTGTCCGGCTTTATCATCCAGCGTGAATGTGGTGGATGTGGTGGTAAAGGTGCGCATATTGATCTTTTCCTGATCGCTGCCGCCTTTGCCATAGGTCCGGATTTCATAAGTAATACCGTTTTCATCTGCAAATGTATTTTCCAGATTGAAGGTAACTGCAATCTCCTTCACCGTATAGGTGTAAGTGTAGAACGGATGTTCGTATTCTTCAACGATAAGCCAGTCAACAGTGAGAGCCGCACCATATGCCAGATTGAGGAATTGCCCATCCGGAGCCGCAGAGTCAACCGTGATCGTCTTATCAGAAACGAGTTCTTCTGTATTTCCGGCACTGTCATATGCCACGACTTTCCAGTTATATACACCATTTCTGCCAGAGAAAATATCTCCGTTGACCGTGATGGACAGCATGTCATCCTTTTCGGTGGTATTGCCGGGCAGAACAGCACGTGTGGAAACCGTTACAAATTCGCCGGAAGCATCGGTATAACCGCAAACGATTTCATATTTTGCAATACTCAAAATCGGGTGTACCGCCTTGCTCCAGGTGAATGTGGTCTGAGTCCGGGAATTATCCAGACTGTTGTATTCGTAAAGGACATCCGTTTCATTGGTAACGAAAGATAATCCTTCATTACCATTCCAGGTGCCGGAAGTTTTTGCAGAAACGTTGCCGACATAGTCCGTTGCCACGATTTCCCAAGTGTAGTTATCCACTGCCAGAGATTTTGCATGGGCTGTATACACACCGTTGTTGCATGTGATCTCAAAATTCAGATCGGATGCATTACGGCCTTTTTCGATTTCAATAACGGTCCAGGTACTGTCATTTTCCCCACGATAACGGAAGGTGAAGGATTTGATACCGGAACCATCGTTTTTGCCGGTACCTTCATCCTTGGAAGTACGGGGATCATAGAACACAAATCCGTATTCGCCGTTTTCGTTCAGTGCCAGAGACTGATCATCGGAATAAGACCAGACCAGTTTTGCATAAATCTTGTCTGTTGCCGTTTCAGATACTCCAAACCGGGATTCAATATCATTGACTTTGACCGGAGCAAGTGTATCCGCTACCCAGGAATCTGTAAGTTTGCCGGATGTATTACCCGCATAGTCAACAGAACTCAGTGTCCAGGTATAAGTGCTGTTCGGCAGCTGCATGGTCAATTTGTAGTTGCCAGCCTGATCACCGTTCGCAGCCGTGTAGACCAACGACCACAATGTGCCATTGTCAAATTTGCCGTTCTGTGTATAAGTGGTCACGCCGGCTGAATTCTGACCGATCAGATAGCCATTGAACTCCTGACCTCTGTAAAGTTCAAAATCATAACCCGTGATCGTAATGGTTTCATTACTGCCGCCGCCGGAACAGGTGACAATATAGGATTTAACACCGCAACCGGCGCTGTCTCCGGCTTCCTTGTAATCGTCAACCGCAGCATCCCATTCCAATTCACCCGTCAGAAATTCACTGGAACCGCTGAAGCCGGAAACGGTGGAATACCGGTCGGAAACAACACCATCTCCCAAATCCGGTTCTTCGATCCACGGTGCCGCTTTATCTGCTACGATTTCTGCACCTTCCACGTAAACAGATTCATTACCCGCATAGTCGATTGCCACAACACGGTATCTGTAATTGACCGTGAACAGACCATCGTCAATAATCAGACAATCGGTGTATTCACCGGCGGAAGCATTAATGGTCATGGAACTGTCATAAATACCGGATCCGGCAACACCCCATTCGATCCGGTACTGTGCAACACCGGAACCTGCCGCGGCTTCACCAGGCACACAGAAATCTCTGACAGCATTATTATTGATCGTAATCGTGATGTTGGCAATCGGAGTCGTCGCAGGGATACCATCTGCTGACATTTCGGTCCGGTACGTATAGGCGATAGAACTGCTCAACGCATTCATATTGAAATCAGGCGCAACGGTATCACCGGTCCAGATGCCATTATTGAATACCAAACTGTTTTCGCCATCAATTCCGGGGGCGGTTCCAACCGCATCCACATTCCAGGTGCAGGAATTTCCAACATCCGCATGGGAATATTCAAACGTGTACTTACCGGTTGCAGCATTGTAAGAAATAACTGCGTTCTGACCATTGATGTCAACCGTATTACTGTAGTCCGCCGTCAACCCTGCCGCAACTTGACAGGTTCCAATAACTGTACCGCTTTCATCATAAAGACTGATCACAAAACGTGTGACCGCAGCACCCGGAACCTGTTCCCCGATAACACCATTGACTTCTACGGCATCCCAAGTAAGAGACCCCATCAATACCCCGTTTTCAAAACGGGCGGCATCTGTAATCCGGAACATACTGGATCCTGCATTTCCGTTACCTTCCCAGGTTCCGGAAAGTTTTTCGCCGGAAACATTGCCCAGTTTATCCGTTGCAATGATTTCAAACTGATATGTGCCATTTGCCAATGTTGTGGAGTAAGAATAGGCGTTAAGACCATCCTCCGCATTCACGGTAACAGAAATTTCATTGATCCGTTCGCCATTGCTGCCGACTTTCCAATAAGTCAGGGTGTAATAAGCAACACCGGAACCTGCGGCAGTGTCAAACATGGGGTTGTACCAGTAATCCGTTGCCGCATCCCAGGAAACACTCACGCTGATCAGATTCAGCATGGAATCACTATCGACAACCAGACGGCTGTCCGCGGTGGATTCAAAAACCGGACCAAACTGGTCAGCAGTCCATTCACCGGCAAGAGCCTGGGATTTATTGCCCATAAAGTCAACCGCATAGAACTTCCAATTGTATGCACCGTTGGCAATATTGGTAATGTGGTTCTGCCTGTTCAATTCAAACAGATCAAGCTGCCAGGTGTATTGATCATCTGCATTCAAGACCAAATCTGCGGCATCGATGGTGATGGAATATTCTTTTCCGTTATCCATCCAGGTGAGAATGTAAGATTCCACACCGGAACCACTGCCGTTATCAATCCATTCATCCCCGTCTTTGACCCAATATTCACCGGCTTTTGTCCAGGTGAAGACCGGTGCCAGACTGACAATGCCGTTACTTTCATTGACAGCCATTTCAACAGAAATGTCTGTATAGTCCGGGTGATCCACCATAAATTCATCAACTTGTTGTTTGAACTGGGGTGCAACACGGTCCGCTTCCCATTTGCCGGTCTTGGCGGCAGAGGCTTTGCCCTGATAATCGATCGCAGTCAATGACCAGTTGTAATCCGCATTTTTCAGGTTGACGATCTTCAGCTGATAACTGCTGACACCTTCCCGATGGCCGATATAGATCTTGCCGTCTTTATATTCCAGTTTTACCCAGGTATTGCCATTATCATAGGAATAATAGTATTCGGCATATTCCATATCCGCAGCTTGCGATGTCGTATAACTGAACGCATATTCCTTGACCCCGGCTTTGTCGTCCACCGCAGGTGACCAGGTCAATACCGCATCCATCATTGCGGAGCCGCCTTCTTCCCGGACGATCCAGCTCTGCGTGCCTTGCGGATCACGGTTGAAGTTCGGGGCATTAATGTCTTCCAGGTAGACATGGAAGGGATCACCGACCGTCCAGGCGGATTTGTGCGGTGTACCGTCGAAATTATCCACCGCCTGAACACGCCAGTAAATGTACTGGGTATCTTTCAACCCGGACAATGTGATCTGATTGTTTGTAACTTCCAGACGGGAATAGGCATTGTTGCTGATTCCGCCATTGCCATTCGTATTATTGGTGAAATATGCGGTGATCGCCGCTTCTTCCAATACATCAGGAGACTGGAAGAATTCCACAACATAATTTTTAAGCCCGCAAGTGATATTTTCACCGGGTTCCCAAGCCAGAGTAACAACGGCAGATGCACCATCCTGTTCTTTTGTGCTGACACTGTTTTTAGCATCCGTCGGCTGATCGCAGAAATAAATATCCTGGAAGGCAGTTTCCATACCAGTATTAAGGTAAGACCATTCTTCATAAGACCCGTCGCTGTTCACCGCAGTTACGCGCCATACAATATTACCGGCATTCTGAGTCGCTGCCAAACCTTTGATTTCGTGTGTAAAATATTTTTTGTCCGATGCCGCAAAATTCACGGCGACCGGATTGCTGTACACACCATCCGTTTCCACCACATATTCCAGACGATATGCTTTGCCCGGATTGTTGGATTCAAAAGACAATGTCACGGTCTTGCTTGCAATGTTGGTGATCGGGTCTGTTGCATCAGCAGCAACCGCACCCAGATTGGTCAGAATTTCAGAATCAGAGATCTGCCACGGATTTTCCGGATTGAAAGATTCTCCGACTTCTTCGTATACGCGCACGCGCCAGTCAATATCGTTCGCCGCTCCGGAGTTGACAAAGGAGAAATACACTTTTCCATCGTCACCATATACCGTTTTTCTGGAAACCGCAAAGGTGGCACCCGTCTTACGGTTGTAAACTTTGTCTCTGGAAACGATCAGAGAGGTAGTAACACCATTCAATTCGTATTCAAACAGATATTCCGCTTCCGGATCTGTGTAGTCCCAGCAGAAGGTCAATTCGTTTACCTTGCTGTCTTTATCGTAACTTTCTGTGGAGGCAACCAGATTTTCAGAGCCGTCAGCCATCAAATGACGGGAAGATTCCACTTCCACGCCGCGACTGTAAAGCGTTTCATCCCCGTTCCGCTGAACAACAGTCACACGCCACTGCAGGACTTTATCCCCCTGGGGCATGACCGGTAACGCAATCGTCTCAGAAATCCGTTCGATCAACTGAGACTGACCGGCAACATCAACGCTCGTCCAATCCAGATCCCAGCCCGCAACATCATTCCCCACACGGTATTCCAGAATGTAACTGACATCGGTCTGCGCAGAATTATCCCAGCTGAACTCAATTTCTCCGTTACCGTTGATCCAGGCATCCAAACCGCTGACGTCACTCAATACCGTTTTGTCCAGATGGAGATTGTTGTTGTTCACAACCGGAGCATTGACCATATCGTCCAAAGAGTACCATTCGCCGGTAATGTCGATCCCGCTGCCCAAAGACTGGCGGACACGCCATTCAATGCGCTGGTTGGTATCGATACCATTGATCTGCAAAGAAGTCACAGGGTTCAAATCTGAACTCTTGAGTACTTCACGGGTGATCGTTTTTGTCCGTGTTTCATTTCCGTTTCCATCGGTGGTGATAATGTAATATTCAAAGATATAGCGGACTTCAGAAATATCCACATTGTCATCTTCCCAGGAAACCGTAACGGTACGTGTTTCTTTGTCATACCATTCATGCAAATTGCTCAAACCAACTTCAAACGGAGATGCCTGATAGTTCTCGTCGGGCAGAACATCCACAATCACTTGAACATTACCGCTGACAAAGTCCGCATGAGCTTTGAAAATTTCCGTTCCGTTTGCGCTATCGTAAACGCGGATATAGTTACCGACTACGGCTCCATTATCTTGGATTCCAGCATGATAAGCAACACGTGCCGTAAAGTTGTTCTGGCGGAATTCATAACCGGTAAGATTATTGTCTGTTACAACCCACGTGCCGGATGCATCATAATAACCGATTTCCGCAACAACATTCCCCTGTTCCAGAGTCTTCAAGCTGATTCCGTCATATTTCAATTCGATCGTCTTCAGCGCTTCGACAAAATAAGCATCCTGATTGTTCATCAACGTGAAAGTACGGGCTTGCCCGTTATCCAGAACAACGTCGTTCAGATTGACAGAATACAGTACCGGAGAAACCTGACCGGATGTACCGGAAACTGTAAAGTTCCCGTTCATGATCGGACCACCAGTCTCATGATCTTCTTCACGCAAGGTCTGATTGTTCAGGTTGAAGATCACGTTCAACGTACCCATTGTACCGGTGACCCAGTTACCGACTTCAACATCACCGGTAAGGCGTGCGTTGGAGTCAATGATCAAGGTATCAAAACCCGCCTGGAATGCCAGACTACCATAAAGTTCTGCCCCGGCTGCCAGTTCGATTTTATCGTTATAGACATTGTTCGTTGTATTACCGCCATCCACAGTAAGAATGACTCCATTATTCGCATCAATATCCCCGGCAATACGCAAATTCCAGGCAGAGGTCTGACCGCCAATGGCAATACCATCTGTATCAATCGTGGCAATAATGTCAAATCCACCCGTATCTCCGGTTGTGGAGACGAACTTGCCGACATTCAATGCTGCACCTTCAAAAACAGCATTGTTATAAAAGTCTACGTGCACATTGAAAATACCGCCAAGAGCTTCCCCTTCAAAAGTGGAAACATCAATGCCCATCGTAGTAATCGCAACATCATCCGGACAGTCCGCATAATTCCCAACCGTAACAGTCGGCATGAAAAGTCCATCATTTACCGTGATCTTGCTTGCATTGATCCCGATGGCTTCCGAAGTCTGAACCATACTGTAGTCTACGCTGACATTGATCGTTTGCAGGAAGTTGCCGTTGATGGTAACATTTCCGCTTGTATTGATCCCGTAAGCTGTTACATCATAAGCGTGAGCAGCAGTTTCAATTCTTTCGATCGTACGATCGACCAAGGTATAGTAATGGTAGGGGACTCCTTCTGCGTCCTTTTTCGTATACATCGCACCAAGCAAGGTCACATTCGCATCACCGGACCGACCAGTGTAGAAGCAGTTGCCGGGAGTAAGAGTCGTTTTGTCTGCATTCACCTGTCTGGGAGAAATTCCGGCAGCTTCCCTATAACCCACATATTCGTAGTTGAAAATGATTTCTTCTCTTCGGGCACTCAAATCGCCAACTGTCACATTCAACGTTCCGGCAGTAGAACCATTCACAACAAGTTCGCTTGCTTCAATTGCAGTGGAAATCACCTTGTTATCTGCAAACATGTTTTCATCAGTGAACAAATCCGGGTCCATATAACCCGGCTCACGTCCCAACTGATGCGCATGAAGTGCATTTTCATCCACTTTAGTCAGATCAGTAAGTTTGCCGTCTATATATTCAGCGCGATTGAGTCCATCAGCAGAACCAATGTGCATGTACTCGCCATGAAGCGTAATATTGGAAACATCGGCATTGATCGTGGTACCATCTTTCATGCCGCCCATTTCAATTTTGCTGCCGTTCATGCCCTGCGCAACAAAAGAGTGACCCGTCACTGCTGAATTGTTTGTATCAACCACAAAATCCGGGTCGATCATGGATGTAATTTTATCACGAAGGGGGTTTTCTTTAGAATCGGTAGCAGTCCCGGTCATAAAGGTGTACATGCCATCGCCGTATTTATCGATGTTCTTTTTTGCCAAATAATACGTACCACCATTATTGTCAGCAAAAATTTCAGAACCGACTATAATATTACTGACCCCGGTACTCAAATTGCCGGTCCAGATCCCATTGATCGTCAAATTACCCGTTCCCTTTGCAACACCGGTCACACCCACAGTGGAATTGGTCAACATACCAACGGACTGGAAGGTGTTGCCGGTCACAATCGTGGTATTATAACTCCGAACTCTCTGCTGCCGAACATTCGCAATAACACTTCCGGACATGTTGTTTTCGATTGAAATACTGCTTGCACGCAAACCGTTACCGAGAACACGGATATCGCTTGTAAGAGAATGAACAGAAACCGTTTTTCCATCCAATGTCGAGATTGTATTCGGCTCGTTTGTACGCGCACCATCATAAGAATAAAGTGTTGTGAACGTGCCTACACCTGAGCCACCTTCCAGATACGTATGCAAACTGCCTTCCACCGTCAGAGAACCACCGGCGATCACTGCGGATACATCGATTTTTTCACTGGAAGAAATCAGGTCAGTATTGGTCATAACTTCCAGATTTTCATGATCAGCATAAATTCTGGAATACTGAAGTCCGACATTTTCTCCAGCATGGAGATAACCGGTTGCATTGGCAAAATCAATCACGCCATTACTGGAAAAACGAACGCCGGATGTCAAACCATCATAAATACCACAGCTTCTGACAAGGATCACATTTTCGTAATCGTAAGCACTGTCGCTTGTCCGTGTTGCACCGATCGTGATTGTATCGTTGCTGCCTTTAAAAGTCACACCGTTATACTCATCAAAGATTTTATCTTCCACAACGTAGAAAGAATGATCCATCATATTCTCTCTTAGGGTATAACCTTTTTTGTCGGTATCCGTATAAGCAGAGAATGTTACAGCGATATCACCTCCAGCATCACGATCACTTGCCCGGAGTATGTAAAAGTTAAAATTCGTTAAATCGGGAACTTCAAACAATGCAGGTGTTACCTGAAACAAACGGTCCAGATTTTCATTGTACGCCATAATTCATTCCTTTCAGATTTGCAGTATTCCGCTGCTGTATTTTTATTATATATATTATATCACCGTTAGTATACTCTGTGACAGGCAAAATTGCAAATAAAAAAAATATAATATTTTAATTTTTTTCTGATTTTTTTCTGATTTTTACTCTTTTTGCGGAATTTTCCACGTTTCTATCCCACAAAAAGTAAAAAATGCGTTCTTTATGATGTGGAAGGAATACGCCGGATATACCGGATAAGCCGGTTTCGCCGGAAAAACAAGCCCCGGCGGGGCTGGTCTGATTCTTTTGCATAAACCGTCGAAGAGACAATATAAGTCCTCTTGCGGAGCTGTCTGACTCTTGCCATCCTTTCAGGACTTGTTTTTTTTGATTGATCCATGTTTTTCGTGCAGTCGTGACTTTGATTAGACTTGAGATAACATTTCTGCTCATAAACAAAAATCTGCCCAAATTACTTTTTTATAAACAATTGTCTCGCACTTAAACTGAAAAATTTCAATAATCAATTTGAATTTTAGAAATATAGCATTATAGTATAACGAGATTTGCTCTATAATAATTTTAGAAAGGACGGTAAATTATGGCTATGCAAATTGCCGCAACTCCAGTATTGGAAGGTGCTGATGCCGCTCATTTCTTAAAAAGAATGGAGTTCTGGGCATCGAATCCAGTGTCTTTGAAAGAAGTGAATATTGATAATAAAGTCGTTGATAAAGCGGTTGAAGCGGTTAGAGCACGTCGGGCTGCCCGCATGAAGGCAGTCGAAAATGCAGAACAGAAATAAAATTGCCTCTTCGACGTTTTATGCCATAGAATCAGATCTCCTTTGAGCTTGAAAATTCCAGGAACTGCTAGATTTTCAATTTGAAGTACTCACGAAATCATGTAAGAAAAGACTCAATGTCCGAAAGAATTTAGAATCACTGTTAGACCAGCCCTGA
>JAFVSW010000142.1 GCA_017503545.1 Lentisphaeria bacterium
ATGTTCTTCATCGCCGGGATATTCCATGGCACATTCAAAGCCCAAAGCGGAATTACAGCGCAATAGCGGAATCGTCTGTTCTGCATTACAGTATTCTTCCCGCAGAATTTCTAAAAGTTCATCCAGCATGGCATTGGCTTTGACAGGATCTGTTTCCACCATCAGATACGTATTTTTCAGCCACCAGCGTTTGACATTCCGTGTGGTTTTCAATGTATTGCAGATATAACAGCCGATTGCTGTTTCTCTGGCAAGAGCATGGCGTTTTTGTTCCGGACAGGACTGTAATGCCTGTTCACAGGAATCGATCCCCTGTTCCCAGTGCGCGATCCGGTCAGCCAGATAACGGATTTCCGCCGGGATCCGCCAAATCGCGCCTTCCGTTTTTCCGGCAGTTTCCACAGGCCGATACCAGGGAAAAACGATATTCTGATTGATTTTGGGATATGCTGCAACTTTATGATAGTACGTGGAAAGCATATCGGGTGTAAAATAAAGGGGATAGGCAGGACCGACACGGCAGGGACCGTATTGATCTTCGATAGGCATGGGGTAATTTTCCATGCCATCGCTCCAATGTTTCCAGCATTGCAGAAGATGAGGCGCACCTTCCGGACCGGCATTACGCAATGCGATTTTTTCCAGAATAACTTCCGGATCGGGCGCATTGCTCCAGAACATCCATTTAGCCAATTCACTGACTACTGATGGCTGCCAACCGTAGGAATGGGATTCCAGCAGTCCGGAAAGGCCGTACTGTTCCCGGCATTGGAGCATAGCGCGATACCGGTTCAACCATTGATAGGGTGCCGGAATATAGGGTATTGTTCCGAAATCCCAGGTTTTCCCGGCAGAATTTGCCATGGTAAATAGTTTGAGGCCGCGTTTTGCCGCGATTTCTGCTTCGGACCGGAAAAGTTTACTGGGTCCGGCAAGTCCGAGAGAGTAATCCAGAGGACATTCCCAGGTGTCGCCTACTTTTACAATATCATGGAGTGCAAAATTAACTTGAACCGTTATATCGGCAGAGAGATTTTCCATCAGTTTCAAACGTGCTTCTTCCGGTGCGTTACCGAAATTATACGTCCAAAAAATGACATCTTTTCCGGGTGCCGCCTCATTGATCACATCTTTTACTGTGCGAAGAAGTTGAGGATAATCATCACACGGGAAATTACTGGAAGAAAAACGGAAGAAACATTTTTCCTGCTGTTCCAATACCTGTGGATCCTGTGTAGGGAATTTCATGGATTCGCCGACAAAGAGAATTCCTTTTGCTTTCGGATATTTCCGGAAAAAATCGCCGTATGATTTGCGGTAATGTTCTTTTGCTTCCGGCAGGGAGGGATGACACGGATTGGGGAATTTGCTGTAAAAATAGGTGTCCAAACCGCATTGTTCCGCTAAATCAATTATATCTGTGAAATCAAGATCATTTTCCCGGTTTGTGTACAGTATGATGGCATCAAAACCATAATGTGCTGCTTTCCGCAAATAGGGTTCCGTAAATTTGGTCTTTTCGTAACCGGAATGAATGATCCGTGGGGAAAACAATGGTTCTTTCCGCAAGGAATCCACCGGATCAAGATAAGGATTTTCCCGCAGAGACAGCAAATCTTCCAGATAATATACCCCCATAGCACAACCGCGATCATCAAAACCGGAAATCCGGATCTGTTTTTCCGCTGCATGGAATATAAAACTGCGTGGGGTATCCAATGCCGGATCACCGGATATCAAACGGATCACCGGGGCATCTGTTGACGGTGCGGTGGTGATTTCCAAGTGCATTTCCAGTGCAACGGAAAAATAATCCCGGAGATCCAGTGCTGTCCGCTGAAGGAAAGTGGAGGCATTATCCGGCAGAACGATTTTCCATTGTTCCGTGATTTCAATTTCCCCATGTTCCAATGGGCGTTGTTCATTTCTGATTCCGACCGGATGGAGCTGATCCAGATATTTCCGGAAACCATATTGTGTTTCCTCCGGAAAGTCTTCAAAAGAGATCATAATACTGCATAACTCCTGTCTGGGTTATTCACAATTACCGGCAAAATAAAGTCTGGCATACATGGAAATATTCCGGTTGTTTCCCTGTGTGGGAGAAAGAGAGACAGCGGATGCACCGTTACGGTTGCTGACCAGATTACCATACCAGTAATCGCCGGGGATGGGAGCTGCTGATTTATCCAGAGAATAGAACGGAATAAAGATTTCCGCCGTCCAGCCTTTTTTATCGGCTTTTACGACTTTTTTGACATTGCTGCATTTCCAGAGAGCATCGGTGGGGCGCGGCGGATCGTAAGAAGTAAAATAATCTTCATACTTGTCACTTGATGAAAAAACGAGCTGGAAGATTTTATCTTTCCGCAAGCCGGGAGACAGGAAGACTTCAAAATTATCTTCGCCCCACAATTTACCTGTTTTTGCATAAGGAGCAGTCGCGCGGAAAGCAAGGTAGATTCCTTTTTTATCCCAAACAAGGCGGACATCGGGGTAAACGGCACCTTTTTTGTGTTCGCCATAAAAAGCATCACGGAAATTCATTTTGATGGCTTTTTTCCAGATTGCATCGTCCAAATTTCCATCGACGACAGGGGAGCCGAAACGGATCTTGTAATCTCCGACTTTTATTCTCTGATAAGCATAGATTTCATTGATAACCCGTTCCCATGGCATAGCAAAGAAATCGAATCGGCGTTTGGCTTCTGAGCCGGGGATCAAATCTTTTTTCGCTGCGGCAAGGATTTTTTTCATTTTTGTGCCGACATCTTTATTGAATGCTTTTTTGTAGAGAATGGTGTAATCCACCGCAGGGATGCAGCGGCGTTCGACTTTTAATGTGGGCAGATAATGGTTGACCCAGCGGTCAATCAGCAGCTTGTAAAATTCATTCAGATGTTTTGCAGATTTTTCCCCGAAAAGAAGGCGGAAATGTTCAGCCTGTGCGGCATCCACATCAAAGTCGGGATTCCAATATGCACGGGCAAGGAGGTAATAGGAATAATAATATTCCCATTGGAAATGAACACAGGGGAACAGGTCTTCCTTACTGAGATGTTTCGCCATTTCCCGCAGAAATTCGCCTTCAAAATACCCGCGGATCGCATGAGAAATGGCTCCCTGCGGATAATAACTGGGATCGTAAAGATAGGGGACGACTTTGTCCGCCAGTTTTTTGTTCCAGCCGTCATACATTTCTGTGAAAAATGCTTTGTAACCGGGATGACGGATATATACCGGAGTGCCGACACATACCATGACACGCACATTATCCGGGAATTTCTGAATGGTTTCCGGCGGATAAAGATAATTGGCATACGCCATGACTGCCAGTTTTTTCCCGGGCAGAGTTTTCTGGACCACTTTCGCCAATTCCAGGTAGAAATGGCTGTTGATTTCGCTCATGATACTGCTGGCATTGGGATTTCTGCGTTTGTGTTTCCGGGTAAATTCGTTGTCAATGACTTTATGTGTATCGACGGCACCGAAACACATGTATTCGGGTGTGGGGTGGAACCAGCCCCAAATGGGATTCCATTTTCCGTTGGTATCATAAAATTTCTTGTAAGCATTTGCCATCAGTTTCAAAAATTCCGGATTGCTGATGTCGTAATAGTTATCCGTATACACGGTGGTGGAATAATGTAATTTTCCATCCTTATCTTTGGCAAACATGGTTTCAATTTTATCCGGAAATGCCTGTTGCATTTTGAACGGATGCGGCGATTCCGAACAGACAAAACGGGTATTGCGGATCGCACGATAAGCATGATTGAAGTCGCGGGAGTCGTTCGCTACATCATCCCAGGGCCAGTAATTGAGTACAGTACGGCCTGTCGTTACCCGCTTTTTACCTTTTACCGCAAAACCGTTGGTGATACGTCCGAAGCTCCGGACATAATAACGGGGATGATCGCTGTATGCAACCGGTTTTACTTGAAGGTCTTTTATCTGCGGGACATAGACGCCGATCCCCGGATAATAAAAACGCATCCCCATGATCCGTTCCAGAAAATCATAAACTCCGTTCACTGTCCCGTTATCAAGACAGCGCACCAGGTCGATATCATGGTAAAAACCGGGTATCCGGTTGCCGTCATGCCCGACAATCATGATTCCGTCTTTGAAGGTGCGGACAACAAAGCCTTCCTTCGGCATTTTTTTAATATCAATCCCGAACCGGTCTGTGGATTTGCTTTTACCGATCAGGAGTTGATACGGATATTTTTTAAGCCCTTTATCTCCGGGTGCGAACACTTCCGGTTTCTGCCCCGTCATCCGTTCAAAGTTTTTCTGTAATACTTTGATCGCAACGTGTGCGGACTGACGTTCTGCGGTCAACGGTTTTCCGGACGGGACACTTTTCCCTGCTTTATCGGCTTTCAGATCGGCAACAATAGCGAATTGGAGTTTTCCATTTTTCACCAGTTGGATCGGTGCATGATTTTCTGCTTTTTCAAATTTGACTTTGTTCAGAGAGGGAATATCATAAGTATGGGCGCAGTATCCGGTTCCGGCACCAAGAAGAAGCAAAGCAGCACATAAAATAAGTTGCAGTTTCATATTTCAGTCTTTCTTTCTGTTTTGAATGTTGAATATTTATTTACCAACTGTAATCTTTACATTTTTCATCGCAAGCGTGGTATCACATTCTTCCACACGGAAAACAACACGGAAGGCTGCCGTACCGGGGAAAAGAAGATTTTTTTTGTAAAGTTGTCCCGCCGGATGCCATGCCAGTTTGTATTTTGTTTCCAATTTATTCCAGCCTGCCGGAAATTTCTTGTTTGCCACCACAACAACATAAGCGGAACCACCACCCTGTTGACGGACCGGCGTTCCTGCCTTATATTCTTTTCTCATACCATGCCGGAATGTGATCCGCCAACCGTTGTTTTCTTTTTCGATGTGAACGATCGGTGCATGAGAAGTATCCCGGTTCGGCAAATCAGAATAATCTGCTTTTCCATGAAATGCGGCATAAGTGCCCCCCATATAACGCCATTTGGACGCATCTTTCACCAGAATGGAACGATCTCCTTTTTTTACCGGCGCAAGCAATACGGTATCAGATCCGCTGATCGGCACCGATTCCCGTCCCTGAATCTGTTTGCCATTCTTATCCAAACACATAAGACCGATATAAAAACGGCGGTTCGGCACGGATTGGAGAAACTCACCGCTGATCCGGAGAGTACAATCTTTTTTGGCAGAATAAGCCTTTTTTGACCATATTTGCAGTTCCGGACCGCGGATGGTGGTCACATCCCCTTTTACCGTGATTTTGGAACTGTTTTTCCGGGGGCGCGGCATCCAGTCAGCAGAAGCCGCAAACATGGAGCAGCACAAACAAAAAGCGGCGAACGAAAACAGAAATTTCATGATCATCCTTTCGTGTTCAAAAATCAATTAAACGGGGCAAAATCGGTGATCGGGGTGGCACTTCCGGCTCTGGGAGGAGCTTCCAGCAATCCGCCATTGAGTGGATAATAAGAGGGATGCATCAAACGCAGCCATTCCTGTCTTTCCAACGCAACATGACCATCCAGATAGGTTGCAATACTCCGTTTCTGATGGGGAAATGCGATATGATTTGCACCGGGCAAACGGTAACGGCCCAGATTGCGGTCCTGCGTATTGCCGACTGCATCACTTTTCCAGTCATCAGCAAATGTGACTTGGAGATTCGGTTTTTTGACGCCGTTTGAACGAACCAGACGGTTTTGCTTTGTGGTCAGATCCGTCATCTGATTGTAACCCGTGGTGATCCCGTCCCAATTGCCCCAGGAGCTTTCGCGGATCGTCCGTGCCGGACACAGGATGATGTAACTTCTTTTCTTACCCTGATAATAACTTTCTCCGGGATTCCGTACCGGCATACCCAGTTCAGAAATCATAAAATCCGGCCACATGATCCCGCCTTTATTGTCCTGCTTTTCATAATGCAGCGGCGGCAGATATTCATTATTCCCGGCAAGATAACTCTGGAAAGCGGTTGTCACCTGTTTGAATTGGGACATGCACTGGCTTGTTTTTGCCTGCGCCTTTGTTTTGTTCAATGCGGGCAGAAGCATCGCCGCAAGAATGGCGATAATGGCAATCACCACCAGCAGTTCAATCAGCGTGAACGCTGATTGAGTGAAGATGTGAAGGTGTGAAGAGTTTGCCTGCGGCAAACGTGAAGTGCGCCCTGACGGGCGTAAGGATGTGCAGTTTTTATGAATTTTTTTGAGGAAATGCAACGGCAAACCCCTAACTTTACAAGCAGCACTCACCAGCAGTTCAATGAGTGTAAAGCTGTTTTGACGGGGACTTCTTGTGTTCAAGCGTGTAACCATGAAACATAACTCCTTTCTGTGATAATTCATAATCATTGATTTATTGACCTATATACCTATATATGTTATACTATATTTGACATTTCTCATATTGCAAATTTTTTTCTGTTTTTTTCGGATTTTTTTTGTTTTTACTTGCTTTTTTGGCTTTATCACGTATATTGAACTGCGTTTTAGAGGTTTTTATATGAAAAAAAATAATCGGAATTCCATTTATCAGTTATTCGCTACCGACCTGGAACGGCGGATCCGGCATAATCAATTAAAGTCCGGACACCGTCTGCCATCGCTCAATGAGATTTGCCGGACATATCATATCAGTTATAAAACGGCATTCCGCCTTTATAATGAATTAGCGGAAAAAGGAATCATATACAGTATCAACGGCAAAGGATACTTTGTCGCTGCGGGAATAACCGACGGAGAACGGGCGGACAGTCTGCCGCCGGTAACGGAGATTGTCATGTTGGAAGAAAACAATGTCCGTGGAGAAAATACGCAATTTGCGGGAGCGGCGGAACGGGCGGCGGAACTGGGATTGCCCATTCAGGCTTTTTCTTCCATTGATACGTTGAATCTGACGGATTCCACGGGGGTAATCCTGCGTTATACATCTTCATTCATGCGTTTGTATCAGAAATTGGAATATCGCCGTTTGCGTGTGGTGCTGACGAATAATTATTTTCCGGAACTGCATTGTGTGGTTTGCGATAATCCGGATGCAATGAAACAGATTATTACCCGTATGGTCGTGCAATACGGTTGCCGGAAACTGATTTGCTGCGGACGGCATTTTACGGACTTGGGGCAGGCAAATCTCAATGAACGTGAATATTGTTTTCTGGATGAATGTAAACGGCATCAAGTGGAAGCGACCCTTCTGACTTCCGGCAATATGCAGGAATTGTATCAGTATTGCGAAGATCCGGCAACATGTCCGGATGGAATCATTTTTATTTCCAATTCTGCGGCATTGACATTTGATGAAGAACGGAAAAAGACCCCTTCCTGGCAGAAGATCCGCACGGTATATTTTTCCAGCCGGAGTGATAAAGCAATCTCCGGTGACGGCTTTGCATTTTCCTCCCGGGAAATGGGCAGAATGGCGGTGGATCTTCTTATGAATTGCCGGGATGAAGATTGGCTGCTTCCCAATGTCTGCCGCATCAAAGGACATTGGAAATCCGATAAACTGGAGTCGTGTTGAAAAAAACAAAAAAGTCGGAAAAAGATATACTTTCATTGGTAAAAAGACATTCTCTTTTACGTTTTTTGTGCTATATTTAGTTTCAGATGATAAAGTAATCTCAAACGAACAAACGAGGCAGCACAATGAAAGATTATTTGAACTTTACTGGAAAACACGTAATTATCACCGGAGGGAGACGCGGACTGGGCCGTGCCATGTCGATCGCATTTGCAGAACGGGGTGCAAAAGTCGCCGTTGTGGCTGCAAATCCCGATGGTTCGGAAATCATGGCGGAACTGGAAAAAGCGGGAACGCCGGGCTTGTATTACCGTTGCGATTTATCCAAGCCGGAAGAACGTGACGGTTTGATCGACCGGATCGCCGCCGATATGGATGGTAAAGTGGATGTTCTGATCAATAATGCGGGGATGCAATTCAATGAAAGCATCGAATCATGCACGCTGGAAAACTGGAAAACGTCCGAATCCATTCTTCTGGATGCGCCTTATGAACTTTCCCGGCAGGTGATCCCGTATATGAAACAGGCGAACGGCGGAAAAATCATCATGATCTCCTCCATCTGTTCTCATCGGGAAGGTGGCGGCAATTTCAGTTACGGCGTGATGAAAGCCGGAGTGACTTCCATGGCAAGATGTATGGCAAACTCTTTGGCTGGATATAATATCAATGTCAATGCCATTGCACCCGGTATCATCCGGACGGACTTGACCGCAGCCTGTTTTGAAGAACACCGATACCCGAACTTTATCAAAAAATATCCGGCAAAGCGTCTGGGCGAACCGGAAGAAATCGCCTCTGCCGCTCTTTTCCTTGCCAGCGAAATGAGCAGTTTTATCAATGGGCATCTACTTGTAGTGGATGGTGGTTTCTCCGGTAATTAAGAACACAAGAGGTGGATCATGAATTTGGATCAATTGAAACAGGATTTGAAAAATTATTATTACACGATTTCTGTAAAAAATCCGCAAATCACCATGCCGTTCAATCCATTGCAGAAACAAATGGATTCTTTTGCTGCAGAACATCCGGAAATCTCCCCGGCACAATTGAAAGTGGCGCAATACAATATCATTGCCGATGGTGTCAAACCCACTCTATTCCCCAATGATCCGTTTTTCTATGAAACTGGACTCCGGGTTGCTGAATATGACGGGCATACCTCGTTAGGTGCGGGAGGGTGGATGCTCCGCCGGAAATGGCCGCTTTTGGGTCAGGATGGTGCAAAAATACATGAAGAATATGGCAACTGTGGCAGTTTGGGACTTCATTTGGTGTACGGTCCTTATTTTGATTTCGACCACCACTGTTTTCCGTATTCCCATGTCATGAAAAAGGGTTTGGGCGGCATTTATGAGGATGTACGCAAAGCGGCGGCAACGGCAACAGATCCGGAAAAGCGGGAATTTTATCAATGTGCAGAAGCCGGATTGCTGGCGGTGAAAAAAATCACAGAAAAATTTGCCGCCGAAGCAAAGAAACAGTTGACAGCCGCTCCCGATGAAGAAAAGAAAGCGTTGTCCATGATCCTTTCCGCCGCAGAACAGGTTCCGTGGAATCCGCCCCGGACCTTCTATGAAGGATTGGCAGCAATGAGATTTCTGTATGAAATGGGCTGTATCATGGAAGGTGTCGGCATGTCCGTTCTCGGCGCACCGGATCGTTTGCTGTACAGTCTTTATCAAGCCGATCTTGCCGCCGGACGTTTGACGGAAGCCGAAGCCTATGAACTCATTTGCACTTGGATGATCCATGTGGATTGCCGCCTTCAATTGGAAAAATCTGTGGATCAGCAATTCAATGCCTCTGAACAGGGAGACACTTTGATCCTCGGCGGAACCGATGCTGCCGGAAATGATATCACCAATGAATTGTCCGTCATGTTCCTCCGGGCACACCGGGAACATGGGTTGATCTATCCCAAGATCCATTGCCGTGTCAGCCGGAATACGCCGGACTGGTTTCTGGAAGAAACGGCAAAAGATTTCTTGAGCAGCCGCAATGTATTGTCTTATCTGAACGATGATGTGATCATTCCGGCGCAATGTATGGCAGGGAAACAACGTGAGGATGCCGCCAATTACATGGCGGGCGGCTGTTGGGAAATCATGCTGGAAAGCTGCGAACAGAGCGAAGGCGCACACTGTTATTTCAGTCTGGGCAGATTGATGGATCTTGTGATACAAAGTACGCCGGAGGAAGAAGAAAAAATCGGATTGCATTTTACCCGGTTCGATGCCGCTGAAACCTTTGAAGAATGTTATACGATTTGCCTTGATCAGGTAAAAATGGCTTTGCTCAAAATGCTGGAACCTATCATGAAATACGGAAAGATGTGGCAGGAGATTAATCCGTGTCCCTTCTTATCTTCCTGTATGAAAGGCTGTGTGGAAAGCGGAAAAGATTACACTGCCGGCGGTGCAAAATACAGCCCCCACGGTGTCCCCCTTACCGGCGTTGCCATTTACATCAATTCTTTGTTGGCGATCAAGGATGTCTGTTTTGACCGGAAATTATGTTCCCTGCCCCGCTTTCTGGAAGCGGTCCGGAATAACTGGGAAAATGCTGCCGATTTGAGACAATACGCTTTGCAGGCACCGCATTTCGGCGACGGCAGAGAAGAAAGCATCGCTCTGACAAACCGGTTCCTCAATGAAATAACGGATTATATGGAAGGTTTCACAAACGAACGCGGCGGTAAATTCCAAGTCGGTCTCTACAGTTATCTGGATATCGTCCGATGGGCGCCCCATACACGAGCAACGCCGGATGGACGGTTCAATGGGGATTTCCTTACTGCCGGATTGACACCCACCCGACTCCATGGGGATGTGGTTACGGATGTATTCCGCAGCGGTTCCGGCTTGCCGTTGAAACGGTTCCCGGCATCCAGCGTCATGACCCTTTCCATATCGCAATCCGGACTTGATGAGGAACGGTTCAAGGCGTTGATCCGCAGTTGGCAAACCCTGGAATCCTGTGGTATGCTCCAATTAAACTGTCTGACAAAAGAGATTCTGGAAGATGCGCAGAAAAATCCGCAGGATCATCAGGATTTGATTGTTCGCCTGTACGGGATGTCCGCACGTTTTGTGTCGCTGGATCCCACACGTCAAGAGGAATTCATATCCAGAACGATTTTAAAATAAATATGTGACGGGAGGAAAAGCGATGAAACGTTATGTTGATGATAAAACTTTTCTGAAGCAATTTAATCTTTCCAACACAACGGTTCTGCATTTTTTACGGAAGGAACAGATGTCCTTTCATCAAATCTGTTCCTTCCCTTACAATATTCTGGTACTTGTTTATCACAGTGATGGCAGCCGTATCAGTTATATGAACGGAAAAAGTCAGGATTTTCATTTTCCGTTGGAAGCCGGTCATTTTTATTTTATCCCCGCCGGTCATTCTGTGGAATATAATTTACAACCGGATATTCAGTATTATACGTTTCATATTGGATTTGAAGTTTACCCCGGATTGGATCTTTATTCATCGCAAACGCCCTGTATCTGTGGTGATGGGACTGCGTTGATCCGGGAAATGGACCGGATCTGGCAACAGGAGGAGAATCTATTGCGTAAAGCGTGTGCGATTCGCCTGTTATTGCTTCAATTCTTTCTGGATCATTGGCCGGAACAGAAAAATCAGGCGTGGAACATTCCCGAACATTTTCAAACACTTCCTGCTTTGATGCAGAAAGAGTGTGATGCTTCCTGGACGATTGCCCGGCTTGCAGATAAAGTCGGTTTATCGCCGGATGTTTTTACGCGGAAATTCCGCACATTTTTCGGTATAACGCCAAAGAAATATATGGAAAATATTCTGATGCGTAAAGTTTCCACCTTGCTGTCACGGAAAAAAACAACCTTGCGTGCGGTGGCAAATGAACTCCATTTCAGTTCTGAATTTTATCTTTCCCGTTTCATCCGGAAAAATACAGGTATTCCGGTCCCTCAATTCCGGAAACAATTGCAGCAATACCCCGGCGAATGGTAATCCGCAGAAATCCCTCCTATCACCGTCTTATGCCATAAAATCGAAACATAACATTGCCGTCCGAATATTTGGTTCTTCGACGGTTTGTACCACAATTATGCTCAAAAATATATAATAAACAAATACAGAATGTAGAATCGACCTGTTTTACACGTAAAATAAGTATAAACCTTAACGTCCAGACAAACTTGGATTTGCCGATAGACAA
>JAFVSW010000143.1 GCA_017503545.1 Lentisphaeria bacterium
GCCATATCCGGCACCGGTTCCCGGTCAGTCTATTGCAAAGCAAAAAAAAAGCACCGGAAACCGGAGCCGATTCCTGGAGAGGATAAGACATAACAAGAGCGATTATGCGACGTAACAAATCATCCGGAAACACCCCGTAAATCAACAAGAGGTGTTGACCCCATCAAGAACCCGGATAATCAATCGTCAGCGATTACAGCACCCTTTTATGCATTTTCGTTTTTTACCAATAAAAGAGAAAAACTTACTGTTTACGGTCCGTGGGGATTCTTTCCGGACCATGGCAGCACTCAACCGTCTGCATGGATCCGGAATCCATTTCCACGGACTCCAACCGATTCTTTTTATTTTTTTTGAAGGTGAAAAATCCGGATCGTTGATCCGGGAAGAAAGATCCGATTTTGTATCAATGGAAGGTTTGAATCTTTATTTTTCGGATCATATTAAAATATTTCCGCCTTTTGAGTTGATTTTTTCACTGCCTTGTGCTATATTAATCGTTGAATCACCTGTTGGGTGGTTGTTTTATAGAAGAGGAATAATATGACTTCGACGATAATAATATTTATTTTAATATTCTTGATTTTAGGCGTCTTAGCCTTAATAAAAAACAAGGAAATCCTTATTTATCAGAATAAACTGGAAAATATACCCGTATATCCTAAAATGTTACTGACCAAGGATGAATTACACTTTTACCAGACTTTGAAAACGATATTGTCTAATGATTTTGATATATCATGCAAATGCCGCCTGGAAGATATTATAGGAATTGATAAGAAAAGCAAAAACTATAAAACCGACAGAAATCGAATTAAAAGCAGTCATATAGACTTTGTCGTATTTAATGCCATAAGCGGTAAAATAGAATTCGTGATTGAATTGGATGGAAACAGCCATAACATGCCAGGACAGAAAGAATCAGACATGAAAAAAGATATTTTTCTTAAAAACGCAAATATAAAACTTGTAAGAATCAAAACAAAAAATAAATATCAAGCAGAAGAAATTGTAGAGATAATAAAAGAAAAAATATATAATCAACCCACCGAAGAAAATCAGTAATCGGTCCTGTTCACTGCGTTCAATGGACATGGGAAGAATTACCAGTGAGGATTAATTTTAGATTTTGACCGATATCAGAAAAACAGCATCAATCCCCTGCCCTTTTGTTATGTTATAGGATAATTCACCGGAAGTCGTGACTTGTGCGCCTGCCGATTCGTCAATATTTTTTATATGCATTGATGTATTTTTCTGATAATTCCAATATTGACAAAAATGACAAGAGCGATTATATTACTGCCAAAACTATATGGCAAAATTGGAAAGGTACATTATGAAAGATATTAAAAATCGCTTTCTTGAATATGTCGCATTTGATACTCAGTCTGATGAATCGACCGGCACGCATCCCTCCACCGAAAAACAATTCAAACTTGCCGCTTTCATCAAAGAGGAACTTCTTGCTTTGGGGATCAATGATGTGACACTGACCGATCAGTGTTATGTCTATGCCAAACTCCCCGCTTCCCCCGGATGCGAAAACGTTCCCGGTTTGGGGTTCATTGCTCATTTGGATACTTCCGGTGCGGCATCCGGTGCCGACATCAAACCGCAGATCATTGAAAAATGGTCCGGTGCACCGATCCGGCTTGGAGAAACCGATTTGCAGGTAAAACCTTCCCCGACTCTCATCGGTCACACCATTATTACCACCGATGGCACAACACTTCTTGGAGCCGATGACAAAGCCGGTATTGCGATTATCATTACCGCAGTCGAAAAAATCCTGGAAGAAAATATATCCCATGGTCCGATTTCGATTGCTTTTACGCCCGATGAAGAAATCGGCGAGGGCGCAGACTTTTTTGATGTGGATTTCTTCGGCGCGGATTACGCTTATACAGTTGATGGCGGTTCTCCGAATATGATCGAAGGGGAAAACTTCAATGCCTCCAGTGCAATGGTTACATTCAAAGGCGTTTCCACGCATCCCGGAAGCGCAAAAAACTTCATGATCAATGCGCAAAAATTGGCAATGGAGTTTGATTCCATGCTTCCTCCGTATGAGACTCCGGAACATACCACCGGAAGAGAGGGATTCTATCACCTTTGTTCCAGTAACGGCGATGTCAGTTACGCACAGTTGAATTACATCCTGCGGGATCACGATGCCCGGTTACTGAAAAAGAAAGAAGAGAATTTATTGCGGATCGCCCGTTATCTCAATGAGAAATACGGTGCAGAGAGAGTTTCTGTTCAAATCAAAGACTCTTACCGCAATATGGCGGAAGTTATTGAAAAATATCCTTTTCTGATGAAACTTGCAAAAGATGCCATTACTGCCGCCGGAATGGATTATTCACAGAATCCGATCCGCGGCGGTACCGATGGCGCACGGCTCAGTTTCATGGGATTGCCCTGCCCCAATCTGGGATATGGCGGCTATTGTGCCCATGGTGAAACTGAATATGTCGATGTCGACGGAATGAAAGCGGTTGTACAAGTCCTGCTGAATATCATCCATTCATTTATCAGCAACCCGCTCCCTTTCAATGACCGGAAAAATGGTGCGGTATGAGGCAATTTCAAAAGTCTTCAAAAATGCCTGAAGACTCTTGCTGAGTTCTGAAAACGGAGCGTTTGTGGACGGTCACTGGCGGTCAGGATAAGGTGTCAAGGATCCGATAGAATGTTTCGGCATCCTGAAATACATGACCGTTCCAGCCGCGTTTTTTTGCGGCTTCAATATTGTCAACGTTATCGTCAAAATAGGCAACGGGGATTCCGTATGTTTTTTCAAAGACGGAATAGATGTGATTTTCCGGTTTCATGGAACCGGCTTCAAAACTGAAAATGCCGCCGGTGACCAAATGACTGAAACTGCATTTGCGGACGACTTCATCCAAATGAAGACGGGAGGTATTGGAAAAATAAACGAACCGGTATCGGTCAGATAATGTCCTGACCGCCTGCCCCATGCCGGGAATGTCATATCCGATCATTGCATTCCAGACATCAAGCAGTTTGGTTTTGGAAAAACGTTGTCCGGTAACTTCGGAAAAAATTTGAAGCCAATGTTCGTTTGTTGTGAATCCTTTTTCCAATTTGATACATTCCTCAAGGAAAATTTCCGGGAGGATCGTTTCGGTGGAATAGCCCAATTCCGCATAACAAACATCTTTATGGAGCTGATTACAGACACCTCCGATATCAAGGGCAACGATTTTACGTTGATCAAATTGCGCCATTGGACTTCTCCCCTCCCCCAGTAATGTTCATGACCAAAGATTCCAAAGTCAAACGGGAATCTGAAGAACCTGTGACCAAAGCCAGGTTTGCCTGCAGGATATATTGAAATGCCTTTGCTAATTCTTTATCGGAAAAACGGCGGACATTACACCATGTCATATAAGCCCGATAAGGGTGCATGGATAACAAAATGCTGTCCTTTTCGCCTTTATGGGCTTCGTTAAGGTTATAGAAAAAGTCGGCAGACGCCCGTTCCGGAATTTGAAACCGTGCTGATTCCGCACGAATCGCAGCCAATCGTTTAAATTCGGAATTTACTGCTCCGACGATTGCGATTTCTGCATTGGCGGAAGCACCGCGTTCCTGCATCATGGTTTCGATAATACCGGGAATCAACTCCAACGCTTTTGCCGGATTCCGTTCTGCCAATGCGCTGGAAAATTCCCAGGAGAGGGTTTCATCGCTGCGGGAACAGATTTCGCGGCAATCTGCAAGTGTGATCCGTGGAGCATCCGCAGTGTAGGAAATCAATTTTTCGATTTCCGCTTTCAGAGAACCGGCATCGGAACCGGCGATTTCAGCCAGATAAGCGGCAGCATCGTCATCCATCCGTTTGCCATACTCGCTGACGGCTTCCCGAATCCGGCGCATAAGAACAGCGGCAGCACCTTTTGCTTTCGGGTCTGCTTTATCGAACCATTCGACTTTACCGCCGGATTCTTCACAGACTTTCTCGCAAAGTTTGTAAAATGTTTTCCGTCGATCGAGACCGATTGCATCAATAATCAACACCACGTCCTTCGGCAAACCATCTTTCAGGAATGCACTCAAACGTTCGATCCGGTTCGGGGATTTCTTTGTTGATTTTTCTGCGAAAGCGTCTTCAAATTTATTAAAATGTTTCAACCAGATCATTTTCTGCGGAGAAAGAAACGGCGGAGTTTCCAGCGAATCGATCAGACGGTCAAGGGTTACGGAAAAGCGTTCGCCTTCCGTATCTCCGCGAATAATCTCAAGATCCGGATTTTCCTCCGGATTTTCTCCACACATGGAACGGATCAAATTTCCGGCACGTTCTTTGACCAGAAATTCTTCGTTCCCGCCGATCAGATAAAAACCACCCATAAAATCTTAAATCTTACACAAAATTCAATCAATTCCCGGGCGGAACTCTTCATTGCCTTTGAATGTCAGAATCGTTTCCGCAATCAGCTGAGATGCCGCATACGCATCCCGCAAATCACAGACTTCCACCGGAGTGTGCATATACCGGTTGGGAATACTGAACAGGGCAGTGGCAATTCCGGCACGCTGCATCTGGATTGCAGCAGTATCCGTGCCGCCGGTGGAGCGGTGACCGGTTTCCAACTGATACGGAATCTTCTTTTTATCGCCGACTTTCATAATACGGGCAAGCAACGGCGGGTTGTTATCCGCATTACGGGTCAAACCAACGCCCTTCCCCATGGTAAGTGTGCCGTATTGATCTGCACTGATACCGGGAACTTCAGTTGCGAAACCGACATCGACAGCGAATCCGACTTTCGGGTTGATACCATGTGCGCTGACAATCGCACCTCTGGTACCCAATTCTTCCTGCACAGTACCGACACATGCAACCCCGACTTTGACTTTCTTTTTCGCCAGGATACGGAATGCTTCGGCAATCACAAAAGCACCGATTTTGTCGTCAAGAGCTTTTGACATGATACGATTTTCTGACAGCATCCGGTAATTGGCACGGAATGCAACCGGATCACCGGGCATGACGAGTTTTTGAGCTTCTTCTTTGCTTTCCGCACCGATATCGATCCACATATTCTTGAATTCCGGTACCGTCTTGCGTTCTTCCGGCGTCTGCAAGTGGATCGGTTTACGTCCGATCACACCGGGAATACGTCCTTTGGAGGTAATAACTTCCACTTCAATACCGGGGACTGTCATTACATCCACGCCGCCGACGACACGGAAAGAGAGAAGACCTTCTTCCATCACGTTGACGACCTGGAAACCGATTTCATCATAATGTCCGGCAAGCATGACTTGGAATGGATGATCCGGATTTAAACGTGCAATTGTATTTCCCAATACATCCGTTTCCACCTTATGAGCAAACGGAGTCAAATAGTTACGGAACACTGCCGCCTGTTCAACTTCAAAGCCGGACGGACCGGAAGCCATAAGGAATTCTTCCAGAAACTTCAAACTGTCAGCTGCGTACATGATTAATCTCTCCTTGAATAAAGGTTATTGATCTGTTTTGATATCGTAATATACTTGCGTTTTGCTTATAGTCAATCATTTTTAATGAAAAAAAGAAAAAAAATGCAGTGAAAAACCGGAATTTTTTTCAGTCTGCTGTTTGCTTTTCACTGATTGTAATGTAAATTATTTTACAAAAATCACATAATGAAAGGTTATATTATGTTTATGAACGATTGGGAAAATCAGAATTTAACTCATTTCAACCGACTTGAACCGCGGGCAATCGAAGCAATACAGACGGCGGACTCAAAAAGTCTGAATGGCATTTGGAAATTCCGTTTGTATGCTGACCCGGAATCGGTGGAAGATGATTTTTATGACAGCGAACCGGATCTTTGTGAATGGGATGAAATTGCCGTTCCCTCCAATTGGCAGATGGAAGGTTATGGACACCCGCATTATACAAACAGTGCCTATCCGTTTTCCATCAATCCGCCATTTGTTCCCAATGATAATCCCACCGGGTGCTATGTCCGTGAATTTGAAATTCCCCAAAGCTGGGCAAAAAAACAGATTATTCTCCGGTTCAATGGGGTTGATTCCTTTTTCTATGTATTTATCAATGGTGAAAAAATCGGAATGAGCAAGGGCAGCCGGATCATTTCTGAATTCGATATTACCAAATATGTCTCTGTCGGGCACAACACCATTGCTGTTGAGGTTTTACAGTGGTCCGATGCAACTTATATGGAAGATCAGGATATGTGGTGGATGAGCGGGATCTTCCGCAATGTTACCCTTTCTGCCCTGCCCCCGGTTGCGATTTATGATATTGCAGCAAATCCGGTTCTGGATAAAACATACACAAAAGGCAAACTTTCTGTTGCTTTGACATTGAAAAATTTTACAAGAAAACCATATAAAGGATTCACCATTTCCGGAATGCTTTATGCGCCGGACGGAACACCGGTTTTCCAGAACAGCACGGCTCTTAATGCTGACATGCGCAGTGAACAAGTCAAAGATATTACATTGAACTTTGCCGAAATCAAAAACACAGAAACATGGACTGCTGAGATACCGCTCCTGTATACATTGGCTCTGACACTTCAGGATCACAAAGGGAAAATCGTTGATCAGAAGACCATGAAGATCGGATTCCGCCGGATCGAAATCAAAGGCGGCAATCTGTTGATTAATGGCAAAGCCGTCTTTATCCGCGGTGTGAACCGCCATGATTTTCATACGGATCTGGGGCGGGCAGTGACCATTGAAGCGATCCGGGAAGATCTGCTTCAAATGAAACGGCATAATATCAATGCTATCCGTACATCCCATTATCCCAACGATCCGGCATTTTATGATCTGTGTGATGAGTATGGATTTTTTGTCATGGCAGAAGCGGATATGGAATCCCACGGTTTTACTTATTCGCAGGGAAAAAATCCCTCCATGTGGCCGGATTGGGAAAAACCGATTGTGGAACGCAGTGTCCGCATGGTGAAAAATTTCAGAAATCACCCCTGTATTTTCAGCTGGTCCATGGGGAATGAGTGCGGCATGGGAGAAAATATATACAAAGCAGCGGAAGCTGTCCGTGCCATAGATAACAGTCGTCTGATTCATTATGAACGGGATCAGGAAATGAAATCCATGGATATTTACAGTATGATGTATCCGACACCGGAAACCTGGGCGAAAAATGCAGGAAAATTTGCAAAGAAACATCCGGCACTCCTCTGCGAATACGGTCATGCCATGGGGAACGGTCCCGGCGGATTGGAAGACTATTTCCAAACCTTTATCAAACACAAAAATATGCAGGGCGGATTCATTTGGGAATGGTGTGATCACGGAATACGGACATTCAATGAAGACGGCGTGGAATATTTTGCCTATGGAGGTGATTTCGGAGAATATCCGAACGATGGCAATTTTGTTGCCGACGGACTTTGTTTCCCCGATAAATCCCCTACTCCCGGTTTGTTGGAATATAAACAGATCATTGCACCCGTCCGTGTGGCTGCCGTCGATTTGAAAAACAAAATTGTTGCAATTACCAATTGGTATGATTACCGGACGCTGGATCATTTACGCTGCATATGGAATCTGACTGAAAACGGCAAAGTGATCCAAAGCGGTCCGCTGCCCCTGCCCTCTATTGCAGCCGGAAAAACAGAAAATGTTGCGGTTCCGTTCAAAGATCCGGCAGTATTCAAACCGGGTGCGGAATATTTCCTCAACTTTACGTTCCAATTGGATTGCGATACGACTTGGGCACCCTGCGGACATATTGTTGCAGCCGCCCAGTTGAAAATGAATTATCCGGTTCCCCCCTGTATTCCCGCCCTGCCCCCGGATGAAGTAAAAGTACAGGAATTTCAACATGATATTATTATTGCTGCCAATGGTACGGAATATCAGATTGATAAATTACACGGTAAATTATTCCATTGGGAAAAAGATGGTACATCCCTGCTGTTGGATGGTCCGGCATTGAATTTCTGGCGGGCACCGATCGACAACGATATGTACATCGTAAAAGAATGGAAAAAGGCAGGTTATGATCATATGATGGAACGGACAAATTCGGTCAAAGTGATCAAGTATACCAAAAAGAATACTGTTGCAGTACAAGTTCAGACATACATTGCACCGCCGCGATATCATCGTTGGGGGATCCATGCAACCTATACGTACGAATTCTTTGCCGATGGTTCCTTTACCCTTAATGTGGATGGAAAAACATATCGGGATAATGATGTGTATGATGACAAGATCAACAGTTTTCTCTCGCTTGATAAAATGCCGCCCTTCCCCAGAATCGGTTTGACATTCCGTATGCCTTTTGAATTCGACCGGGCAACCTGGTTCGGATACGGTCCCGGTGAATCGTACAGCGACAGCAAAAGTGCCTCACATGTCGGTTTATTCAAGAAAACTGCGGCGGAAATGTTTACCAATTACACCATGCCGCAGGAAAATGGCACCCGTCATCAAGTCCGCCGGATGGCTGTGACAAATTTGAAAACTTCGGGTATTCTTGCTGCCGGTATGCCGTATTTTGATTTCTCTGTCAAACATTGCAGCGATGCCGCATTGGAAAAAGCGGGACATCCTCACGAAATCCAGTGGGATGAAGACGCTGTAACGGTCAATATTGATTGGAAACATCAAGGTGTCGGTTCGGGATCCTGCGGGCCACAAATCCCGGCAGAACACTCGATTCCGTTTGCCGATTTCCATTTTGCAGTAAAATTCCGGGCATTGACATCCGGAGAACTGAATGATGACACCTTCTTTACATTGTTGTAAGAGTTTCAGAGTCATCATTACATAAAAAATGCGGGTCAGGATTTTCATAAAAGAAAAATCCTGACCCGCAATGTTTTTATATAAAAATCTGATTATGAATAAAATTCTATCTTGTCTGCCAGTTCAAAGATAATATCGCGGCAGACTTTCCGTGGATCCTGATCTGCAGAAACCAATTCCATGAAATCCCATAATTTCCGATAAGAAAGCATCAACTCCGCACCTTCGGAAAGTTTTTGGAACTTATTTTTCTTATAATATTTTCCAAAATATGCAAGATTGTATCCGAGAAACAGCGGATCGAATCGATCTTCATGCGCAAAGGCGAATTCAATATATTTACGGTACATGGCAGGGCTGTAATCGTATTCCCGATAAAAATGCATCTGTTGACGCTGGACCGGATCCGTAAAGTATTTATCAAGGTCGATCGGACTGTCCGGTGCATACGGGCGAGCACCATTGAAAATCTGTTTTTCCACGTCATTTGGCTGATAGTCCGGATCTTCCCCGTTCAATGCTTTTGCCAGAACTTCAAACATGTCGTTGAATTGATAATATCCGGGTTCATATGCTTCATAACAAACGCCATCCACACCGAGCTGCTGATACAGTTTCAAGTCTTCCAGCAATGCCATCGTGCCGAATTGAAAATTGCCGTAATAGCTTTGTGCCATGGCATTTTCATGAATGTACATTTTGCCGGGGAACGATGTGGTCCATTCTTTCAACCGGTTCAAATGGTACATGTTCGGGGTAACGGCATCCGGATTCGGTTCCGTCGCAGCATGTTTCACAAGACCACTGTTGAATATATCCCGGTCACATCCCAAAGGCAAGGAAGGACAGCGGTAAAAGGTATCGTACATGATATGCTGCATTTTATGGAATGTTTCCCGATGATTCGGAATATTGTAGCGTTTGACATAAATATCCGTTTCAAATTCCAGATCCGGACGTGTTTCCAATACGGCTTCCGTAAACAAATCCACAAACGGTTGCCATTTTTCATGATCCGGCAGAACACGGCATTTTTCACATTGACAGAACATCAAGCCGTCCGCTGCGCGCATATGAACATTCTTGATTTGCGGCGGCAGCGATTTCAACCATTGAATCGCACCGTATTTATAGGCAGCAAGTGCTTCCGGCTCAAAAGCACAAGGATATGTTTCACATTCCAGACGATTGGTAAACGGGGTCCCATCTTCCTTCTTTGCAAACCAGGCAGGTTTCCAGTCGGAATAAGACAAAAAAGTGCGGGGTCCGAATGTCATCAAAATAATATTGATTCCATTGGCTTCACATTCAGACAGAAGCAGATCCTGATACCGTTTCCAGCCGTAATCGTAATGAAGAATGATCGTGTTAAGATTCATCTTCCCCATACGGCGGAGAAATGTACGCAGCTGCTCCGGAGAATGACGCAACAAACTTTCACAGGGATTGAATCCGCGAATTGCAAATTTTTTATTTTGTGACATCTTAATATCCTTTCATCGTAAATTCAGAATGGCAGAAGCAGTTTCAATGCGCCGAGAATGACCAGAACTTCAATGATCCGTTCAAACAAGTTCAAGGACGCTTTCTTCAAAAAGATGATTCCGATCACAGATCCGATCAGGAGGAACGGGATCATGGCAAGACATGCCATCGTTGCTTCCACCGTAATACGATCCTGAATCGCAAATACCGGCAATTTCAACCAGTTCATGATCATGAAATACCAGGCAGCCGTACCAATGTATTTTTCTTTGGAAAAACGCATGGAGAGCAGATACAATGCCATGATCGGACCGGCGGCATTGGCAACCATTGTGGTAAAACCGGCTGCAAGACCTACGCCGATCGTAAAATAAATGGAGGTGGGGACTTTATCCGATTTCCAATATTTGCGGCGGATATAATTCAAGGCGGAAAGCAGCAGAATGATCACCCCGATGATTTTGTCAAGATGGATATTCTGGATATATTCCATGGTGACATATCCCACACCCAACCCGGCAAGAGCGCAGGGAAGAAGGCGGAATACCATTTTCCAATCCGCACCGCGCCGGTAATACGCAACCGCCATAAGGTCTGCGGTGCATAACATCACAAGCTGCATACCGGTGGAAAGCCCCACATTTTCCGGGAAAGCATAAATCAGGACCATGACCGGAACAAGTCCCAGTCCGGGAATCCCGGTTTTATTGATCCCGATCAGGATTGCGCTGAACGATAAGGCAATAATTTGCCACATACTCATGTTGCCGAAGAAGAAATCCATTAAAAATTGACTCCGTAAATTGGTTGATTATGATTGATTATTGAATGATAACATACGACGACATTTCATCTGCAAAGAAAAATAATATTGCAGAAAAAATGTATGGTGAAAAATATTTCATGGCTGAAAAGAAAATATCTCTATCTCATTTTCCCTGATCAAAAATGCGGCGCAATTCAAAAGCAAGATCTTTGATCCGGTGGGGTTTCGGCAGAAAACCGGCGGCTCCGTTATCCTGTAAATCTTTCACGGATGCTGCCGAGACAAAACCGCTTGACAACAGAACTTTTACATCCGGATCAAGATTTTTCAACTGATAAAATGTGGTATGACCGCCCATTTTCGGCATAACCATATCCAGCAGAACCAAATCGATTTCATTGGGGTTTTCACGATAAATCGATACGGCATCTTCTCCATTTTCAGCCAACAGAACGGAATAGCCCAAATTCTGCAACGCCTCAATAAGAAAATCCCACACTGTTTCCTGATCATCAACGATCAGAATTGTTTCTGTTCCCCCTGGTAATCTTTCCATCGTTCCATGTCTCCCGGATATTGTTAAAACTACTACCCTTTAATTATACTATAAAAATCAGAAAAAGCAAGTTTTTTTGGAAGTTTTTTACAGGAATTTTACGGTATTCATGTTATTGAATGTAACGTATGATTGTCAAAACATCTTTTTTGGCAGAAATACGAATATTTTTGGCAGAAACATCTCTTGTAAAATCAAAATCTAAAACTATCTTTTTCGTAATGATACAACATGGATGTAACATACGAACTTAACACAAAGGAGATATGTATTATGGCAGATCTTTACACCGCAGCAAGTGTCGATTTCAACCAGGTGGTCGGCAAACTCAATCATAAACTTCATGCATCAAACAGTGGTCCTGCGCTCGGTAACCGCAGCTTGATCCAGTTTGATGATGAATTCAAGAAAATGAATTTCTACTCATCCAGAACCCATGACTGGGCATTATGGAATCAAGGACAGCGCATGGTGGATACCCATTTTGTCTTCCCCCTGTATCATCTTGATCCGAGTGATCCGAAAAATTATTATTTCAAACCCACTGACGATATCATCAAACTTGTTCACAACTGCAATATGCACGTGTTCTACCGCATGGGTACAAGTATTGAACATTCCGCAAAAGGCGTAAGAAGTGCAGAAAATCATTATAATACCCTGGTTCCCGAAGATCCGGCGAAATATGCAGAGATCCTGGCTGGTATCGTTCGCCATTACACCCGCGGCTGGGCAGATGGTTTTGAATACAAAGATATGGTATACTGGGAAATCTGGAACGAACCGGAACTCGGCCAGATGTGGGCTGGTGACGATGAACAGTTTGTTGAACTCTTCGTTACCGTTCTGAAACGCCTGAAAAGCGAATTCCCGGAACTCAAAGTCGGCGGTCCGGCATTTGCATGGGTAGACATTGCTTTTACACAGAAGATATTGGATCGCTGCAAAGCGGAAAACGTTGCTCCGGATTTCATTTCCTGGCATTTTTACGGACATGATGTAGAAGCACTTGCCTCTCAACCTGCCATCATGCGTAAATTGCTTGATGATAATGGATTCACCCAAACGGAAACTTGTATCAATGAATGGCATTATCTGGTTTCCTGGGATGGCGTTCAAGCTTCCGCCTCTTACGATATGCGTATGCGGGCAACAACCGGTCCCTGTGGTCTTCATGGTATTGATTCCGGATGCTTCAATCTGGCAGTCCTCTCTGCCTGGCATGACAAACCGCTTGATTCCGCATTCTATTACGGTGCCAGTCTGGATAGTGTCTGGGGATTCCGTGATGAATTCCGGAAAGAAAATAAAAACTCTTTCTCTATGAAGATGATGGGACGTTTGCTTTATGAAGCGGAAGACCGTGTGAAGACAGAAAATCATCAACATTCAAAAACAATTTATATTCTTGCCGCAAAAGCGAAAGATTGCGATGGTGCCCGGATGATTGTGACCGATTATCGCGGTGCTTCTGAAACCATCGAGATTGATGTGGAAGGTATGGAAAATGCCAAAGAAGTCACTGCAACTGTCATGGACGCAGAATATGATGCCATGCCGGCAAAAGTGATTTGGAATGGTAAAAAATTGACTCTGATCAAAAACACAACAGGATCTTCCGCATTCTATGTGACATTCCGCTGATCCATATTCGGCTATACGGTATAAAGCAGGCAAGTCTGTTTGTAATTTTTTACAGTCAGACTTGCTTTTTTATAATCTGCGGTGTATATTCCGTCAAATCGCAGAGGA
>JAFVSW010000023.1 GCA_017503545.1 Lentisphaeria bacterium
GAAATCATCGCATTAACGAATATGTCATTCCGTACCGGAACGCCATATCCGCCAATGCCGGTCTTGGACGATGTGTTCTAATGCCTTATCCCAGGGTTACGCTTCGCTCACCCTGGGCTGTCTGACTCTTGCCGCCCTGTCAGGGCTTGTTTTCCGGTAAATCCAAGCTTGTTCGGACGTTAAGTTTTTCTTCCATGAATTCGTGAGTACTTCAAATTGAAAATCTATCAACTGCCGAAAATTTCAAGCTCAAAGAAAATCTGATTTTATGGCACAAACCGTCGAAGAGGCAAAAAATAAAAGAATGATTCAAGGACAGCGTAAACTCATTTCTTTTCCCGGTAAACCGCTGGAGTAACACCTGTAAGGCGTTTGAATGAGTGAAAAAAGTTGGGGATGTCAGTATGTCCGAGTTTACGTGCAATATCAGAAAGTGTATCATCTGTACCGCAAAGGAGATCACTCGCCTGTTCCAAATAATATTGCTGTAAATATTCTTTTGGCGTTATTCCCATGATCTCATGAAAATTCCGGGAAAACGCAGCCTGTGTCATATTGCTTACATCTGCCATTGCGCCCACACGATGCAAGGCTGGCGGCGTATTGATCACATATTCAAACACCGCATTGAATTTTGAACAAAAATGGTATTCCTCTTTCAAATTTTCCCAATCGCGTGTCAAATAACGGGATACCATGTGGAGCAGCAAAAGCAAGGCACTGCCCGGACAACGTTCGCGCCAAGTCTCTTTCAATAAAAATTCATCATGTATTTTTTCCGCCTCATACAAAGCCGGTGCCCGGCGGAATACTCGCCGCCCAGTCCAATCAACCGCAGAAAAATGTGCATAATATAACGTCGAACCGGGATAATAGGTAACAACAAACGGATGCCCGGGAGAAACAATATAACGTTGTCCGGGAACCATGATCACCGTCTTTCCGGAATCTTCAAAAAAGATTTCTCCGCCGGCATTTTCAAACAGCCAGAAACGGGTGAATGGCGATGCCACATGGCGGTATATTTTTTGTTTCGGGCGAACAGTAATCCCCCAGGAATACAGAGTAGAATGTAAATTTGCTTTCACCGTATCCAAACGAAAAGAAAGAGTAAGATTACTCTGATACAGCGTAGCATTGCAGCGTTCTTCTTCCGCAGAAATAAAGCCATCAAATTGAGCCATGATTTTCCCTATCCTGATAATATGATTTTCCGTAATATACATATTTTTTTGCAATAAATCAAATCGAAATAAAAAAAATTTCGGTTCATCGACGGTTTGTGCCAGAACTGAGCAGAAAATAGAAGAAAATTGAAAGACGGATTTGAAAAAGTCCGATGGCGCATATAAAACTAATCTGTCCGTAAATGCAGAGATAAATCTAAAACCAGTGCCAACGGCACGGCGTAATAAAATGAAGACGGAGCTGTCTGACTCTTGCCGCCCCACCGGGGCTTGTCTATCGGCAAATCCAAGTTTGTCTGGATGTTAAGGTTTATACTTATTTTACGTGTAAAACAGGTTGATTCTACATTCTGTATTTGTTTATTCTATATTTTTGAGCATAATTGTTGTACAAACCGTCGAAGAACCGCATTTTGTAAGACGGACTGCACGTTTCTCTCTTGTCGCCGTGCTTTTTACTGTGCAACGCATATTTTTTGTCATGTTGATGAAAAAAATACTTGACAAACAGGCATGTATGTGATATTTTACCAGATATTTGATTCTTTCTTAGAGGTAATAAATTAACGTTTCGTTCCGTCATGAGAATGATGGAGATCAACATTAAGCAGGTGATTCAAGATGATGACAGAACCGGATTTATCATCCAATTACAAGCCCGATTTTCCGACACTTACCATACAGGAAGCGGGCGCAGTCCGTGAGGAAATATTGGATGAGACACAATATACACTTGGCAGGGGATTTGATTGTCAACTGATACTGGCAGATAATAATGTTTCACGGCATCATGCGGAACTCAAGTTTGATGGGACATCCTGGAGTATCACGGATTTAGACAGTGTTAATGGTACATTTGTCAATACCAGTCCGGTGTCGTCTGTCGAACTGAAACATATGGATACCATCCAGATCGGCAGTGCTGTTCTGATTTTTAATGATCCACATCATCCGGGGGAAATGGAACAATGGAACAATGTGGAAGACCCGGAGGCCTCCAATTTTAATTTTGAATCCATGCAGCGTGTGATCCGCCGTTTGGAAGAGAATATAGCTACGGTTTTCAAGGGGAACCGTCAGGTGATCCGGGATTTGATTGTCTGTCTGATGGCGGATGGTCATTTACTTCTGGAAGATGCTCCCGGTGTAGGAAAAAGTCTTTTGGCACAGACGCTTGCGAAAAGTGTGCAAGGGAAGTATAAACGGATTCAGTTTACGCCCGACATGCTGCCGTCCGATATTACCGGGATGAATATTTATGATGATACGAAGAAAGATTTCCGTTTTCTTCCGGGTCCGATTTTCGGCAATGTTATTTTGGCGGATGAGATCAACCGTACCACGCCCCGTACGCAATCCAGTTTATTGGAATGTATGTCGGAAGCGGCAATCACCCTTGACGGGAAGCGTCATGTGCTGCCCAAACCGTTTTTTGTGATTGCCACGCAGAATCCGGGAGATTATCAGGGGACTTATCCATTGCCGGAACCGCAGCTTGACCGTTTCCTGATGCGTTTGAGCATTGGCTATCCCACACCCGAAGCGGAAAAAGCAATTCTTGACAGTCAGATGACGGGTCATGTTCTGAGCCGGATTTCTTATGTGATCCGCAGTAATGATGTCTTGCGTTGTCAGGCACTTGTGCGTCAGGTGGCAGTATCTGATGCGATTAAAGAATATATGATTGCGATAGCCGATGCGACAAGACATCATGAGGCATTGGTCAACGGGATCAGTCCCCGTGCCACATTGGCATTGATGCGATGCTGTCAAAGTCTTGCGGTTTACAATGACCGGAATTATGTTACGCCGGAGGATGTCCGCAGTATGCTCAAACCGGTACTCAGCCATCGTCTCAATCTGAAATTGAAAGCGAAAGCGCAGTGGCGGAGTGTGGATCAGCTTTTGGAAAAGATCGCGGAATCTGTCAAACTGAAAAATGAGGATAATATCTGATGGGATTCCTTGCGCTCCCAACATCCCGGGGGCTGCTTTTGCTGTTTATTGCAATAACGGCAACGGCAGTCGCCTATGTCAATTCGGGATTGATCACTGCATTTTCTGCGGCGTTATCCGGTGCCGTGTTTCTTTCCGGATTTCTCATGGCGCAATTATCCATTGCCGGATACCGTGTGGAACGGCATTTTTTACAGGATGGCAATTGCGGGGAGCCGCTTTATCTCAGCCTCACGCTTCAGAACCGTTTTCCCTTTTACCGGCAAAGTTGTGTGCTTCTGGAACAGTATCCGTTTTGTCTTTCGGGGCAAAATGCGTTTGTCATTCCACCGCTTGCGCCGCGTGAGACATTTACTGCGCTCCACCATATCAAAGCAGAAAAGCGGGGCGTGTTTTTTCTTAAAAAAGTCTATTTGGTATCTGGAGATCCGTTAGGGCTTTTCCGCAAGAAAAAGCGTTTTATACTTCCCGCGCATGTTGAAATACACCCCCGGATCATGGGGATCGAATCTCTTGCAACCGTCAACAAGAGCGGTGGCTTATCCGATCCGGAAGGGCGAAATCTGGGGCGTGCGGGAAATGGACCGGAATTTTTCGGTGTCCGTCCATATCGTATGGGGGATGAAGTGCGTCATATTCATTGGAAATCGACAGCCATGCAGGGGAAATTGATGGTCAAGGAGTTTGAAGCATCCGCAGTGGATCAGATCGTGATCCTGCTGGATACGGAAAAGAAGCACAAGAGCATGGAGCCATGCAGTAATAATTTTGAATTTCTTGTTTCCTGTGCGGCATCGATTTCTGAATATCTCAGCAGCAAATACTGTCATTTACGTTTTGCTGCGGCTGATGGAAACGGCGATTTGCACCATATTACCGGGGATGCCTCCTCTGTGAATAAAAAACTCAAACAACTTCTCCTGACTCTGGAAGAGTCGGAATTGGATTATGCTTCTGTACTGAATGCGGTTACGGAAAGTATTCCGCCGCGATCCATTGTTTATTTTCTGAGTATGTCCCATCCGGCTGTTCCCGATTGCATCAGTGTTCTTGAGGAGCAGGATTGTTCCTGTTTCTGGATCTATGCGCCGCCGGAAAACTTCCCCCCGGTTTCACCGGATGTTCCGCGGATCGTAGACCGTGAAAAAGCAAAAAAATCTTTGAATAAACATTGTATGCCCGATATTGCGGATTTTTCCACCGGTCCGGAAATTTTGGAAAGCAGGAGCGGTCATGAAAAAATTTGAATGGAACGGATTATTGAAACTTTTCGGGGTATGGTTTTCCATAATCAAACGTTATTTGCCCGGAACCGGGGGAGGGGATGATTTCCTGATCGATACCTCCTGTATGCAGAAAAAAACACAAAAGAGCAAATGTCATTTTCTTTTTGTGATCCTGTTCGGGCTTTCCATTGCGTCTGCTTTATGGCAGCATGGCTCGCCGTTATTTACGTTTGGAGCGTTTGCTTTGCTGGTGCCTGTTGCGTTTTTTGTTTATATTCCTTCCCGATATACCAACGTATTGCTGCAGCAAATGGTTGCCTGTCTGATCTTTTTCGGCAGCTGTTTCTGGATGTTGTACCGTATCAGGAAAGGGATTACGTTGGATCTTGTTTTTGTCGAAGGTCTTGTTCTTGGTTCATTCGCATTTTTTATTAATTGTACGGGCAAGGATTACGCTTACATTTTTTTGAGCAGTATGCTGCTGATTATCTATGGAGGGCTGATTCCCCGTAAAATACTGCTTTACTTGATCCCCGGTGCAATAGGATGTCTGCTTATTTCCTTTGCGCTGGAACGTCTCCGGGCATTTTCCGGTACCCGGAAATTACAATATCCCGAATCCTCATCGATTTTGAGAAACTTAGGGCGTACCTGGCATTTCTATTTGTTGCATATTCTGATATTCATTCCGCTTTTTCTGTTGATTTTCAGTCTGATTCCTTTGCGTGAAGTGGGGGATGAAGGGTTATTGGAAGTTTCTTTTTCCACCTCCCGGACATCAGTCATGCCGCCGGATCTGAAAAAATGGCTGTTGCAGGATCGCAAAGTCATCAAAGGCAAGAATGCCCAATATCTGTTTGCGGGTGATGATCCGGAGAGGTCCGGCAAGCAGGGCAAAAAAGAAGTTTCATCGGATTCTCCATCCGGCAATGAAGGACGCGGTAACAGTTCACCGCCGGGAAAAGATTTGGTATTTACCGCCGTGATGCCGGTCAAACTTTATCATTTGGCTACGCTTTATGATGTATATGACGGTAAGAAATGGATCACGTCTGCGGAATTTGCCAAAAGTAAGAACCATCTTCGGGGAGCAGGTAAGTCAAATCAATCTTTCTATATTGAAAGTAAATATGTTATACATAAATGGGTTTCTCCTAATCTTTATGCGCCGTATCGCCCGATTGATTTTTCGAGACATGTTGATATTCAGCAGTTGGAAAATGAAAAATGGTCTCTTTCGAAATTCCAGATCCGGCAGAATACTGTCAATGCGCGTTTGGAGGTTACAGATAATACTTATCCGTCATACCCTTATTCTTATGGGGTACGCAGCCATTTACTTTTTCCGGTGATCGTGCCGCCGCGTGACGAAAAAAAGCCTGTATCGCCGCAAATAACGGCGCCGACCCTTTATGCTTCTGCCGTTGAATATTTTTCCCATGTTACAGAAAAAGAAAAACGCCGTCGGGAGAAAATGCGGATCGCAGCGGAACAACGGGCGGCGGCAATAAAAGCCGCGCAAAAACGTGCCGCTGAACGACGTATCGCCGCACAAAAAGCAGCAGAAGCAAAACGGCTTGCCGCTCAGAAAGCCGCGCAAAAACGCGCTGCCGCAGCAAAGCGGAATAAAAACAAGAAAAATGTGCAGAAAACACCGTCAAAGAATGTTGCCTCCACGAAAAACGCCGTAACAAAACAGGTTGTATCCAAAACGGCGGCGAAAAAAACGGCAGTCAAAAAGGTATCGGCAGTCAAAAAGAAACCAGTGGTGAAAAAAACAGTTGTCCGCAAGCCGGTCAGGCGTCCCAGTGCCGTACCGGATCCGATTTGGCGTCTTTCCTTGCCGCAAGCACATTTTCTCAAGTTACCGGAAAATCTATCGCCGCGTATTGCGGAATTGGCAAAGGAACTGACAAAAGATGTGCATACTCCTTATGAAAAAGCCGTTGCGTTGCGGGATTATTTACGGAAAAATTACAAATATAAATTGTATGCTTCGCCGGTCCCACCGGGTAAAGAAGCAGTGGAATATTTTCTTTTTGAACTGAAAGAAGGACATTGCGAATATTTTGCTGCTGCGTTGACAGTGCTTGCCCGTTACGCCGCTCTTCCCGCCCGTGTAGCAACCGGATTTTCTCCCGGCAATTACAATGCGTTGACCCGTCAGACCGAGGTCTATGAATATCATGCCCATGCCTGGAGTCAAATCTTTATTGCCAATACCGGCTGGTTGACTTTTGATGCTGTTCCTCCGGGTGAGATCATTTCCGAAACAACTCCCATTGGAATCGGGCGTTTCCGCAATCCATTCGGCGAGGAATGGCGTGTAATGCCGCCGGAATTGACGCCTCATACCGTGCAATATGTACAGAAAAAATTGCAGGACGACGCAGCGCAACGGGAGGCAGAACGGCTGAAAAATCTGAAAGAAAAACAGAAAAACACAATGTCTTCTCCGAAAACGCAAAAGACGCAAACTTTACAAAAAAAAGAATTAAAGAAAATGCCGGGGAAAGTCCGTCAAGTGAAACCCACCGGGATAAAGACACGTATCCGGGCATTTTTCAACAAGTATAAAAAAATGCTTAAAGCTCATATTCAGAGTTTGCTTTTTGCTCCGGGAACAAGGAATGCAGTGCTTGTCGTCGCTGTCAGTGTTTCTGTTATTCTTTTCTGTTTTCACAAAATGGTTGCTTTACTGAAACTTCTGTTTTATCGCCGCCGTTTTCAAACGTTAATGAAACGAGCCGTAATTCTCCAGGAAAACGATCCGTCACAAAGTGTTCTCTGTCTTTACCGTGCATTACGGCTGATGCTGATCCTTGCGCATTTGGAGCGTCAAAAGAATATGGAATTGCTTGCTTATGCGTCGGAAGTAAGTAAGACATATTCCGTGTTATTGCAGAAACAGCAACATGTGGAATCGACTCCGGAAGCAGAAAAACAAAATATGGAAAAAAGCCGCAAACTGGAACAGGATTTGCGTTTTGTATTCAAGCAATTTTATTCTTTGGAATACGGAAATTGTCTCTGTTCAGCTACCGATGCCGCAAAATGTACAGTTGCTGTTACGGCGATTCATACGGCATTGAAAGAGGTGTATCCTAATTCTCTGCTTCAGTAAATGTTGGAGCGTGTGATGCGGGGGAGGGGACGGATTTGAAAATTCGGTTGAGTGTGCGCTGCATTATGCCGTCAAACAAAGCAAATCCTGAAAGCGTTTTTGTAAAAAGTCCCCCCGCGTACCATTGTGCAACGGTATGAGGGGGGGAAGATATTTATTGGAGTGTGATCAAATAATTCCCCGGGCGCAATTCGCAACTGTCCGTATCGGTAATCCGGATTGTTTCCCCGGTGTCAAGGGCGGTGACTTCTTTCAGTTGTCCCAGAGAAAAACGGAAAGTCAAGACCTGTTCCAGAATTTGAGAAACAGGAGCTTCTTTCAGACAGGAGATCCAGCGGTTTGCCATTGATCTGAATTGGCGTCCGCGCTGTGGATCTGCAAGGAATTTTTGTGCGGGGTGCAAATGGAGTTTCCATTGTTTGTCCGAAATTTTTTCCAGCACGTAACATCCATTTCCGCTGCATGACGCGAGTTGCGATTTTCCTCTGCCGAAAATTTTGACAAGTTTTTCCGGTTGCGGCGGAACAAGCTCTGTATCATTGGAATAACAGAACATTGTTTGATCTGCATATACAGTCAAATCGTTATTCCGTTCGATCAGGAAATTTTTACCCTGCCATTTTTCTTCACCGGTCACCAGTTCCGGTTCATTGCTGCTGTGGAAAATCGCCGCGGCGGCGGCAAAACATGCGGCTTTGGATGGGGTATGTTCCATTGCCAGATAATGAACAAGCCATCCCGGATTCCATTGCGCTACGGCAGCCGGGGTATAAGTGAAATACGCTGCCATCTGGACCCCGGTTTCCCGGAATGCGGCAGACAATGCGGCAATGGGATAACCGTTTTGTGTTCCTGTTGCATCAAATTCATAAATGATCCGTGCAAGATTGGAATTACAGTAGTTACGCACATTATTCAACCATTTTTCTGCCATTGGTAAATGATTTGTAGAATCGGTATTTACCCCATCGAAATTACAAGTATTAAGGTATGCGCCGAAGGACAAGGCATCGATGTGGTGCAGTTTCAGGAGTTGATCCATTCTTTCATCCACGGTGCCATTGTAACTGACAAAACTGCATTTGATCGTTCTGTTGCCAAAATATTCATCCACGATCGGGAAAAGTTCATTGAAATAATTGGCAAGTATGGAGGTATTAAATTCCCGGCAAATATCTTTTGTTTCACTCAATTCCGGATGTTTTTCTGCAAAAACACGGAATTTTTCTTTTAATTGACGGCGCAATTTCCCTTGGGAAAAAACACGATACCCCATGCCGGACGGTGTTTCATCGGTCTCCACAAGCCAGGGGGCAATATAATCGGGTTCATTAAAGGGTTCCACGACAACGATGTTACTGTAATCGCAAATCCGTTTTCCGGTTCTTTTTCCGCGGTGTGCAAACAAGGTGCGGAAATACCGTTTCTGACATTCCAGTGCCTCCGGATGCCAGATCAGGCTGTCCTTACTGTAAAAATTGGAGAACCCGAAGTCCTGATGAGACCCGGTATACCAGTACGCATAATCTGCTTCCACTGCGATTTGTGTGCTGACGGTATTCCACCAGACAATCGGGGTCAGCATCAAATAAATATTCTGCTGTTCGGCTTTTTCCAGAACATAATCCAGAATATCCAAGTTGAGATTTTCCACCAGATTACCTTCTGCATCCGTGATTTCTCTGTCATACAAATGGATGCGGATAAAACGGATATCCAGTTCCTGAAAATGGCGGAAATCTTCGTCCACCGCCTTGAAATGATCTTTCCCCAATTCAAGGATATTGTAAAAATTGTGGTTGAACGGGGCGTAATAATTGACGCCGAAAAGATGAACTTTTTTGCCATCGGCGTCAAAAATCGTGCCATTACTGACTTGAAACGGTGTTTGGTATGCCATGATTTTTTGCTCCTGTTAGATTATGGACAATGATTCGTTAACTCTTGTATATATCAGTTCAGAACTGAGTTTTTCATGAATTTCCGCCAACTTGGGATTCTCTATGCGACGGATCAAAAGTTCTGCCGCCTTGTTCCCCAGTTCCTCCAAAGGAAGTTTTACCGTTAAAATAGAGGCTGGAAAAAACATGGTGACCGGAGAACAGTCAAATCCGGAAACTTGAATCCCATCCAACGGGATCCCGCGCTTTTTCATTTCAATAAAAAATTCTCCGGCACAATAATCGTTCAAACAACATACTGCTTGCGGGCGGCGTGCCGTTTGGAAATTCATAAAAAATTCATTATATCCGGCTGGATCCGTGCAAATCAATTCCTGACGCGGACGCAAACGGACTTTGCGGAATCCTTCCAGAAAACCATGTAAACGTTCCCGCATGGCATGGGGGTTGACACGACTCCCGAATATCGCAATCTTCCGGTATCCCTCTGCATAGAAACGACTGACGATATCCGCCGCCGATTCTTCGTTGCGGAAACTCAAAACATCCCCGGGTAATCCGAAATGACGGCGGATCAAATGCAAAACCGGGATTTCATGGTCCGTAAACAAATCTTCCGGTAATTCCAGACTCCCGGTATATAACACGATTCCCGCCGGTTTTCGCTCAAAAACAGAATGTAAAATACGCTTTTGCATATCCGGAGAACCGCTGATGGGAATAATGGAACTGATATAATTACTTTTTGCAACTTTAGTGCTGAAATTTTTCAAGGTATCGCCAAAAAAATGCAGGTCGCTGCAAACGAATACCAATTCTTTCTTCATGCTTAACGGTGTGATGTTTACCGTGTTGCCGATTCCGTTTTGAACAGAGATATATCCGTTATCCGACAATGCTTTCAACGCCTTCCTCAAAGTCGGCTTGCTGACCTTGAAATAATCGGATAAAATTTGCTCGGATGGCAGTTTCGTACCCGGTGCCATCTGTGATATATATTGTTCAATTTTATCAGTTAGTGACAGATATACATTTTTTCTTGACATAAAAAACTCCACATTCACCGTTCTTATGTCTATACAATACTTCACAAAAAATAAATTACAAATTAAAAATGCAGAAAATCTGAAATATTTTTCATGCTTTCATTTCAGATTTTCTGCACGCCGGAGTGAGATTATCACTTGATGTGGATTGTATAACTGAACTTGTACGTTTTGCCTTTTCGGAATGTTGCCGGCAGCTGGATGGAAATCCCACTCATCCCTGCCGCTTCTTTCCGGTATTTAAGAACTTGAGTCAGAACAAGCGTTTCTGTTTTTTCAAACTCAATTTCCATACCTTTTTCATTGGCTGATGTCAGCGCGACTTTTTTTGCATGGATTGGCGGAAGTCCGGAATAGCCTTGCATATTTTTTTTGAGTGTTTTCACGCCGGTGACTTTACACGCCGGGAATTTGAATTCTTTTCCATCAAACTTCAATGTCCGCTTTTCTGCAAAAAGCGGAATCGTTTCCCATAACTCTTTCAGTTGAACATCTTCTGCCGGAGTCAGAGTCACCGTAAAGACCAGTTTATTGTCTTTCAATTCCACTCTCCGGAATGTTTTCAAGCTGGTACGGGGAATTTCCCCATTCATGGTCAAAATGCGTGTTTCCGCATCAAAAACACGAACCATCGGAGCATCCGATTCCAAAGACATTTCCGGCTCAATACCTGCGTCACCTGCAGGATATTTTTCATTCACTTTCGCCCACAGAATATTGGAATACATGGCATTGTGATTATTCCCGAGCAGGACTGGACCGCAGTCCGGCACCCAGATTGCAGAAACAGCACCCGGCTTTGCCGCGGCACGCTGCCATCCGCCATAACCGGGACTCCGGAATGCAACGATCTCTTTTGTAGAACCGAAATTTTTTGTCATGCTCCAGGGCTGCCACAAGGGGAAATTCCAACCGAGATAAAGAATGGCATAGTATTTTCCCGTATTCACAAAAGCATAACGTTTGCCCGGCATACGGACGAACGGTTTTGTTTCCATGGCAGGCCAGACACTCTTTTTCTCCGGAATGGAGGGAGTCCAGAGATCGCCGTACGATATTTTATCCCAAAGAGCAGAGGATTTATGTGTATAAAAACGGGTCCGGAAATTGATATCCGTCGGGCTGACTGTTTGATCAAACGGCGTTACCGGCACGGTACTGGAACGGGGCAAAGTCAAATGCGTTTTCAGTTTGTAATAAGTATCCTGATACCGGATAATCTCCGGCATCGGCAGATATTTATAGATCCGGGTCAGGTGCATATCCGTTTCCAGATTGTATTCGTTATCATGTCCAAACCCTTCACTCATCACACCGCAGGATGCCATGCCGGAATCGGTTTCCAAGCCGGAAAGGAATGTATCTCTATCCGGATTTGCCCGTCCCATTGCATCCGGCGTACACATCCGGCGCACATTGAATTCCGTCGAGGCTTTGACCAGCGGACTTTTTGTGAAATGATACATAAGTGCCAGCTGTTCGGAAATTTTACCCCATTGATTCACGCAAGTGCTCAAATCCATGGTATAACGGAAACAAGCCCATTTTTCCATAAGATTGATGGCATCAGCTTTGACTTGGGGTGGAAGATTTTCAGGATATTGGTTGAACCAGCCATCGCCGAAATCCCACCAATTGGACCGGATATCCGGTTTCAGACGTTTTGCGCTGACCGGGGCATCGTGGTACGATTTGAAACCAAAGCAATGGGAAAAACCGCAAAGATGCTGCAGAAACTTCTTTTCATCCGGATTTGCAGTTTTGACTTTTTTCAATCTTGTCACGATCGGATCTTCATAGTTGGCAAAGGCTTTCGCGGCTTCTTCCGTCCCGCAGACAAGCATCGGTGCGCCGCGAAAATGGAACATCGTTCCCGGATTTTTGGTTTTGATTGAGAATTTGACCACCTGATTCACCGGCGCCTGATCCACTTTCAGAAAATTGAAATAACCTTTGCCGGATACCACTTTTCCGAACGGGGTCTCAATCTCAGCACCGAACGGCGCAACTTCTTCGGATACAGCAAAAGAAATCGCCTGTGTTTTTTCCGGCAGATAGAGATATACCCCGTTTGCAAACTGGTCTTTATGAACATAAAGAGCGCATTGACCGGGGTGGACACCTTCCAACATTTTGCGGGAGGGGGTAACCGTGATAAAATGATCATAACAGGAAGAAACGCCCAGCCGATAAACACCTTTTTTACCTGTCGCCGGAACTGACAGTTTGACGATCTGCGGTTTGAGCTTTGCCGGATCATCCAGTTTGGGAGACCGTTCTTTTTCCGGCGGCAATCCATTGGGGGAAAACGCACGGTGATACGCACGATAACGCAAATCCAACCAGATATCACTCAAGCCATCTTTATAACGGAACTCATTTTTTGTGATACCGTCATCTTTTACCAGTTTTGTATCAATGATTTTTCCATCCGGATCAATCAGGAAAAAGTATGCGGGGCGTTCCCCTTCCAGATTCAAATTCAGATCCCGTACTGCAACTTGAATATCAAAACCGCCGCCCTGCTGATCATAAAAGTAAAAAATCATATTGTCTCTGGGACGGAAGAAATTCTGCGGTCCCAACATGGAATTTTTGCATGTTTGAGCGTCACAGAACAATGCGCAACCGGTAAAAACAAATCCGGCGACGGCAAGCACCAATATTTTCACAGCATGTTGAAATCCCATAATGATTCCTTTCTTACTTTTCAGGTTGAATTGTATATCCGATCCGGATTTCATTTCCCGCTTTGAACTTTTCTCCCAGAGTAATCAGCAGCGGCGCAACTGTCTGACCGCTGTTCTTGTATGCCGGTCCAAGTTGACAAGGATATGCTTTATCCAATTTGATCACAATTTTTTTGCTGCAACGGACTGCAGTCGCCATTCCCGGTTGATCTGTCCATTTGCCATTGATCAGGAATTCCAGTGTGAATCCGGGCTTATCCACAAGCAGTGGAATCTGTTCTGCAAAACGTTGGAACCGGATATCTTTTGCAAATTTTGCAGAGACAGTGATACGGATACCGTTCTCCAGACATTCCGTTTGACGGGTATATGTCACACCGTCAGCCTGGAACATGCCGCCTTGTTCGACAATTTTATTTCCTCCATCAAGAATGGCTGCTTTATGTTTCCAGTAATCCGGATAAGCCAGTTTTCCATCGGGACGATCTCCGCGCAGCATGTGGAACGTATTGCCGTTCCAGTTCATGCCGGCGATCAATGCGCCATAACCTTTGAACCATAAAATAGAAGTTCCCTGAAGCTGTGTCCATTTATACGTGGGCAGTTTCGGATTATTAGCCGTCTTGAACCGCAGATTTCTGGTCCGGGAAGGAGCAGTCCCTTTCAAATATTGGAACAGATAATAGCCGTTTTTCCGGACGGCAAGAAATTCATTGTTAAAATTTTTAATGTAATTCCTGTTTTTCTCATGGGGTAGTTTCGGATTCTCAATTCGCTCACAACGATAACGGATTGTATCATTGTAAGGACTGAACGAGGCGGTCCCATAACCGATCGCACTCGGGATTGCACGTTTTTTCGGTGCAAGATCTGCCAATAATTTTTGCCGGTCGGTCTTTGTTTTTTCTGCTGTAAAAACGGCTGCCGATTCGACTTCATGTTTCAGCAATGACCACCCTGCCGCATATTGGGCTTTATTCCAGCCGCCTGCGGTGCGATGTGAAAAATTACTGGAACCGACAAGGCGTCCATCCGGTTCTCTCACAACGGAATGGGACATGAAATCGTGTACTATCCGGCACCCCTCCAATGCTTCTTTGTTGCCGCTCATCCGGTAATACAATGCCTGCAAACTCTGTCCGAGTCCCTGATATGTGGCGTCGGGACCGTATGCCTCCTGCTGATATCCGGTTTTCATGAACGGATTCAACACCGGATCGTTCAACTGGTGAATATAATCCGCCGCCAGTTCCTTATATTTATCATTCCCGTAAACGGAATACAAGGCATAATAACAGTAGGGAAAATGACTTGACTGATTTTCACACGATACCCGGAACATACTGAAACGGTCCGAAGTACGTTTCACTGCATCATACCATAAATCGCGCATCTTCTTGTCTTTAATGGACTTTGCACCTTCAAAAAATGCGGTGACACGCCCGGTATACCCCAACGCATCACTGCCGCAATAGGACGACCAACTTTCGCTGGAAGTATCCGATTCTTTTTCTTTCAGAAATGCAGGCAATGCCCCCAACAGAATCCGGGTATCAAGTTTCCCCGCATACGGATTATATGGCTCATTCAGGCTGTTGACGATTCCCATCGCCGCCACGTTGAATGTTTTACCGAAATTTTTATCCGCCGGATCCAAATTCTGTTTTTCCAGTTGATAATTGATGTAAGTGAAAATACCCCATCCACCCAGAAGACCATTCAAATTCTTTTCTGCGGCAAATTTATCTTTCAAGGTACGCAAATCAACGGGATCCACTTTCCAGTCGGCAGGCTTCAAACTTTTCAGCCAATTATGAATACGTACCTGATATTTGTGTGCGTAAATCGTGCCGTCCGGTGCTTTTTCAATACTGCCGTTGATTGCTCGTGCCGTTGCTTCATCCGGACAGAGGATGACGGGGATCCCGCCAAATCCGAACGAGTGGTAATTATCCGCTTTCGGAGATTTACAGGAAAACTTCCAAACTTCCCCCACATTTTTGGATACATCCAGATTCCCCCGTTTATTATTGCGGAGGATCACATTCCCTTTTGCGTCGGTGATGGTATAAGGAACACCGATAAAATTCCAGTTCAGTTTTTTGGCTCCTTCCGGAATCAGAAAATAAGCACTGTTGAATTGATTTTTATCCGTAAAATAATATAAGCTGCGTGCTGCGTAAACACCATATTTTTTCACAGGAAACGATTGCGGATCAACGGTATGACCTGTTCCGCTGACGCGCATTTGATAAATCCCGGCAGGTGCATTTCTGCCAAAATCGTGAGAAAGTTTTTTTGTGCCTTTGAATTTTACGTAATCAAAAAAAACTTCTTTTTCCTCTGCATCCAGAATCTTGATGACAGCAGCACCGTTTTTGCCCGACTCCAGGTTTGCGCCGATTTTCAAAGGTCCACCGTTATGTACAAAATAAAATACCAGTCCCTGTGCTTTGTACGGGCCATAAGGTGCGGCATCTACACAAAATGCGGCAAAGATGAGCCATGCCGCAACAATAATTTTTATACACTTCATTGATGCTTATTCCATCGTTTATTGTAAAACAGGAGCAATAATACCGGATCGGTTCATTACTTTTTCTTCATGCCATCGGTGAGCTTGTAAGTCGACATGGTAACAGTAGGATTGGATACGGTTTGCACATGCCCATCGAGAAAGCCCATATTGCTCGCACCACCGATATATTCTTTGCAATAAGTATCATGTTTATTGACTTTCCCCCGTTTGTGACGTGATCCGCTGAATGCAAACGGGATATGACCCGCAGAAGGAGTATCGAGACGTCCGGAATCAAATGTTACTCTGAAGATGGAAGGATAAGCAATGGATGACCGTTTGATCGGACCTCTATCTCCATTTTTATTATTTTTATAATCGCCGGTTTTATAATTGCGGATATAATGCGTGTAAGGAAATTTCTTGTCCGCTTTTTTTCCCCATGGTGTCGTTTCAGAAGGACATACAAACAACCCGGCTTTTTTCATTGAGCTTACCGAGGTAAGTGAAACCCCATTGGGAATGATATAACCAGTGATCAGAAGAGTAGCAAAATTTTTATCCGTTGCAGTAGCCATTGCCGGAGTGATATAATCACCGTAATCGTTTCCGTACATGATATCAAGCGTCAATTGTGATTTTATGTTGTTGACACAACTTGAAGTACGGCTGGTTTCTTTTACACTGCTCAATGCAGGCAACAACATTCCGGCAAGGATTGCAATGATGGCGATTACAACAAGCAGTTCGATCAAAGTGAATTTTCTTTTCATCCTGTTTTTCCTTTCGATTATCGTGTGACAAAGTATAAAAATGCAATCGGTTGTATTTTTACTATAATTCGCGATATTGAAAAGTCAAGGAGGAAAATTGCAAAAACGCAAAAAAGTCACAAATTAAATTTGAAAAATCCATAAAATAAGCTATGTTATTTGGAAATATACAATGGATTGTATTTTTTTAAAAATCTCAAGGTTTGAAATACGAAGGATCAGTGAATGAGTGCGACCATTTACGATATAGCAAAATTGACCGGATACAACCCGGGAACCGTTTCAAGAGCATTGAACGGAGACCCCAGAGTGAAACCGAAAACGCAGGAAATCATCCGCAAAGCGGGTGAACTCCTTGGTTATGTTCCGAATCTGGCGGCAAAAAGTCTGATCACAAAAAAAACAGGTGTCATTGCCGTTGTCTCTCAAACCGCTTCAAACGGACCTATGACTGCTTTGATGTTAGGAATGAATAAACTGTTATTCAAGCATGATTACATGTTGATGAGTTTGATCTACAACACAAAAGAACAATTTCAACGCTGCATGGCACGTTTAAAATGTGGCTTTTGCGACGGCGCGATCCTGCTGTCTCCGCCGGCAGAATACGTGAAAGTTCCGGAATTTGAACTTTTGCTGAAAAGTAATTATCCCCTTGTCGTTTTTGACCAATGGATCCCCGGGCTGCCTTTGCCTCAGCTCACAAACGATGCAGAGAAGAGTATCACTTTACTTACAAATGAACTCATGAAGGTCGGTATGGATGGGGCATATCTGAACTTTTATTTTGATAATATTGTAACAAAATGGCGGAAATCTACTACGGAAAAATTATTGCAGGAAGCGAATATCCCTTATACCTGTGATCCGGAAAAAATCCCCGAATTATTCAAAGAACACAAGATCCGTAATTTCGGCATTTATTCCGATTGTCCGAATACGCCGTTACATGATGTGGAACGTTTTTTTCCACGGGAAGGTGATATTCAATGCTACGGCGCAATTTTTGACTCCTGGCATAAGGTTTTCCCCCGGTATTTTTCCCGGATCTTTCTGTGTGTGCAGGATATTGACGGGGAAAGCGAAGCTGCATTGAATATCCTTTTCGATATGATGAACGGGAAAACGCCATCCCATGAACGGATCAATTATCCACCGAAAGAAATATTAACTCTTTGAAATAACCATAAGGAACAACAACTATGCACGAAAAAATCTTCCGTCTTTATCAGTGCCGCCTGATATTGCTTACTGAACATAATTTTCAGGATATGTATGCAGATTCCATCGAGCTTACTGCGGAATATGCCTGTACAAAAGAGCCGGTCCCGTTCCAATCCCGTCTTGATTTGGAATACAAGCCGATCCGGGAAGGCGTTGTTTGGGGTAAAGCATGGGATAACGGATGGTTCCATTTGACAGGGGCCGTTCCCGAACGGTTCGCCGGTAAAGAATTATGTTTACGCCTTAATGCGGAAAGCGAAATCCTGATTTATGGTTCCGATGGTGTTCCTGTTTGTGGTTTGACCGACCGCAGTGTTTATGATTCAAGATACAGTAAAGAATGTTTTTCTTTGGGAAAAATGAATGCGGGTGACCGTATCGATCTCTGGTTCGAAGCAGCGGCAAACCGGATGCTGGGTATTAATCTGCCCCCGGCACAAGAAAAAAATCCGGCAAATCCCCTGGGCAGTTATTCCGCGCGGGTCAATCATTTACGCCTTTGTGTATTCGACCGGGATGTCTGGCTTTTTATGCTGGAAATGGAAACGTTGACCGGATTGCTGGAAAAACTGGAACTTTCCGATTACCGGGGAAAACAATTATTGGATAAACTCAATATTGCTGTCGATATTTATAATTATGATCCGGCAAACGCCGCAGAAGCCAGAGCGTTTTTACAAAAAGAAGTTTTTTCCAATAAAGCGGAAGATGGTGCGCTGACTGCTTTTACCATCGGACACGCCCATATTGACGTTGCCTGGCTTTGGAAAGTGCAGGAAAGTACCCGGAAGGCGGCACGGACATTTTCCAGTCAGCTTACCTTGATGAAAAAATATCCCGATTTCAAATTCGGTGCTTCCCAGGCGTATCTGTACAAACAGGTGAAAGAGCATTATCCGGAACTTTTTGCACAGATTCAGGAACGGGTCAAAGAAGGCCGCTGGGAAATTCAGGGCGGGATGTTTGTCGAAGCCGATTGCAATTTGATTTCCGGTGAGTCCATGATCCGGCAATTTCTCCACGGAAAAAACTTCTTCCGCGATGAATTCGGTGTCGATGTGAAAAATCTCTGGCTCCCCGATGTGTTCGGATATTCCGCCGCCATGCCGCAGATCATCCGGAAAACCGGATGCAATGCGTTTCTGACGCAGAAAATTTCATGGAATCAAATCAATAAATTCCCCTATCATACCTTCCGGTGGTTCGGCGTTGACGGCTCATGGGTATTGACTCATTTCCCGCCGGAAGACACCTACAATTCCGCTGCAAATGCACTGTACCGCATCAAGGCACAGAACCAATTCAACGAAGCCGGTTTTCTGCCAGGTTTTATGAGTTTGACCGGAATCGGTGATGGTGGCGGCGGACCAAGCGAAAACCATCTGGAACGGAATCGGATCCTGCAGAATCTCCGTGGTTGCCCCAAAGCCGAATGGTGTTTTGCATCAACCTATTTCGACCGGATCCGGGAACAGCAGGAACGTCTGCCGGAATGGCATGGCGAACTTTATCTGGAACTCCACCGTGGTACATTGACAACGCAAGCCCGTACAAAACGCGGCAACCGGAAATGCGAACAGACTTTGATGGCATGGGAAATTCTTGCATCCTGTTTGCCCGCAAAAGATTGGCAGCGAGAAGTCATGGATGCAGCCTGGAAGACCGTTCTGGTAAATCAGTTCCACGATATTATTCCGGGATCATCCATCCATGAAGTATACGAACAGACGGAAAAAGATCATGCTCAAGTGCTTCAGACCGCCAACACCGGGATTGCTGCTGCGGCGGAAAAACTCTTCCGGAAAAAAGCAGACAGTCTGGTGCTGACCAATACCCTTTCCCGCACATGGTCCGGTATTACCGAATTGCCGGAAAACTGGAACGGATCCGGCGTTGTGACTGCGGATGGTGCGGAACTCCCGGTTCAAACACACAATGGCAAAACATTTGTCGCCGTTGAAATGCCCGGTAATTCCTTCCTGACAATCCGGAAAAGCGAAAACGCCGGAAACGCTGAAAAGGATACCGGAAACCTCATTCTGGAAAATGATTTGATCCGTTACGAAATGGATCAGAACGGACACCTGATCCATGCCTATGATAAAGAACTCAAAAAAGAATTTCTTGCTTCTCCCGGTAATGTCTTTTCCTTGTATCATGACCTGCCCATTACCTGGGATGCCTGGGATGTGGACATCTATTACCGGCAAAACAAAATCATGGATGTTCCTTGTTCAAATGTCAAAACCGTTCAAAAAGGCAATGCATTTTCCGTTGCGGAATTCGAATTTAATACGGATCATTCCACCATCACACAGCAAGTCGTCCTTGCAAACGGCACAAAACGTCTGGACTTTATCACCCGGTGCGATTGGAATGAAAACCGGAAACTGCTCCGCGTGGCATTCCCCCTCACGATTCAAACCGATAACGCATCGTTCGATATCCAATATGCCTATGTGACCCGTCCGACCCACGATAACACCAGTTGGGATCAGGCAAAATTTGAAACCTGCGGACAGCGTTACGCCGATCTCTCTTGTAACGATTCCGGCGTTGCGTTGCTGAACGATTGCAAATATGGGCATTATGTGCGGAATTCCATGCTGGATCTGGCTTTGCTGCGTTCCCCGAAATATCCGGACCGCTTTGCTGATCAGGGCGAACAGATTTTTACCTACAGTTTCCTGCCTCATAAACACGCATTGCCCAATAGCGATGTCATGCGGGAAGCTGCCAATCTGAACCGGCAATTGCTTGTTGCCGACGGATACGAGGCCGGAATTGCAAAAATGCCGTTCCGTCTGGAAGCAAATCACATTGTCATGGATGTCGTGAAACGCGGTGAAAAAGATGATTCGCTGATCATCCGTCTGATTGAAACCGGCGGAGGATATTCCGAAGGTACTCTGCATTTTGCACAATCCCCGGCTGCCGTTTATGAAACAGACCTGATGGAATGGAATAACATTCGTCAACTGGATACGGTTGATTCCACCCTGTCCCTGACCATGACTCCGTTCGAAATCCGCACTCTCCGGGTCGAAATGGCGGATCATTAACAGACAACATAAAATCCCCGGCAATTCCGTAATATCAGGAATTGCCGGAAATTTTTTGTGCAAAATCACGCTTGAGACCGGTTCATAAATCAGCAAACTTATTATATACCCTCCGGGATGTATTTGTTAAAAGATCGTCTGCTTTATGGTTCAAGCCGTCGATGAGCCAATTTTTTCTTGAAAAATGTTGCAGATCATGCTATATTATAGAAAGTATTGATTGAGGTAATTTCAAAAGTCTTCAAAAACGTTTAAAACTTTTTGTTATGGTCTGAAAACGGAGCGTTTGTGGCTTGTCCGCCGTAGCCTTGGCGAAGGTAGATGGTTATTTCCCACACCTTGTCACGGCATAGCCGTAAGGCGACGCCGGATCAAACTCCCATTTTTTCTCTCATCAACAAGCATTTTTCAATCGAAATTTGCCGGACTTTTGAAATTATCCTGTAAAAAAACTTCAATAAGGATATTATATGAATTCTGTTCAATTACTCAAAGATGTTCTTTATTTTCTGGCGATTGTTCATCCTGCAAGCAAAATTCTTTTTCTGTCTGCTTATCAGCCGCCGTTGTCATTCCGTGATAATTTCCGATTGAGCCGCACCGCATCTTTTGCCGCGGCTGCCATTTTGTTGGTTACAGCAGTTGCCGGTAATTTTGTATTGAAAGATATTTTCAGAATCGATTTGTATTCGTTGAAAATATGCGGCGGAATTATTTTGTTTTTTTCCGGATTTTCGGCAGTCAGGAACGGACACTTTATGCTTGATGAAAATCATAAAGTCAAAGATTTTTCTGAAGTCTCAATCATTCCGCTTGCTGCTCCATTGATCGCTGGACCGGGGACAATTGCAATTGGTATGACACTAGCCAATGTCTCCGGTATTCTTTATGCGATTGCTGTTATTGTGTTTGCTGTAGCTGTCAATTTTATCTTTATGATTTTTGCTGCGCCGCTTTCCAAATTTTTGGCAAAAGTCCATATGACCGGACCAGCTATCCGTATGACCGGACTGGTTGTTGCCGCAATGGCGATTCAATTTATTCTGTCCGGAATTGTTGAATGGCTGAATACGATACCCCGTTGAAAGAATATTTTACGCATGCGGCTTTTTCTTTGCAGTCAAAGGCGATTGCCGTTTGAATACGCCACGGCTTGAATTTTGAGGTATGAGGAACTTCTCCGGCATTATGTTTGGCAAGACGGGTTTGTAAATCTTGCGTTGAACTTACATAATGATGTGTTTCAGTGGTTGTATCTATCAGAATATAAACATAGTGGAAGTTCTGCATATTGACCTCTGCTGTTGTGCAATGCGTATTTGTCCGCCTCCGCTGGTGGGCGTTGAAATACAAAGACATCAAAATCAAAGACTATGTCAGTCTGCCGCAACTGCGTTTCGGCGTTCAACGCTATGTGAATTTCTACAATGCACAGAGGATACATTCCGCATTGCAGTACAACACACCGGATGAAGTTTATTTCGACACTTGCAATTCAGCAAACACAGGTTATATTATTTCAAGACCGTTTACACTGATCTTTTAGAAAAAGTTGTCCAGTCAAAGGGGCTAAGCGCATAAAAATAAACGAAACAAAGTAAAAAAGGAATGAAAAATGAGCATTGAAAATTGGTCTATTCAGAAATTATTGCAAGAAAGTTCATCTATCGGAGTTCCCCATTTTCAGCGCGGCTATGTATGGAACGAAGCCAATATTTCTGCCCTTCTTGAATCGTTATATTTTGATACCCCCTGCGGAAATATTGTACTGTGGAAAATCCCTAAAATGGATAAAAGTAAAAGTGAAGATTACGGTGTACCGTTGACTGCTCAAAATGATAAAAACAATATTGAACAATTTATTATTGATGGTCAGCAGCGTACCCGCAGTTTGCTGTCCGTATTTTGTCCCGATAAAGCTTCCACAGAAGCTGCTGGAAATGACACTGAAAACAATAATTCTGAAGATAAAAACGATAGTGAGCAGTCTGATGAAAATGCAACTGATGCTCAAAAACATATTCCCTATGTGTGGGCAGTAAATTTGGCAAGATTCGCTGAAACAGTATTGGATGACAAATACAAAGGCCTTTTGGATTTCCCCTCACACAATCCAGCAGGACTTTTTGTAAAAATTCGTGATCCCCAAAAGCAAAAAGAGGCATATATTGAATATGTCCAAAAAAAAATAAAGAATGTGAAAGCGCCAAAAGAGGATGCGACGGAATCCCACGATGCCACGAACACAAAAGGCAATGAAAAAACGAAGAAGCAAACTATTACCTTTTTTCCTGAATACAGATGTCAATACAACTTCATTCCTTTGAGTTTTTTCTTTAACTTGGGCGATCCGGCAAATGTAACTGCTAAAGAAGAAATGCAATACACAGTCGTTCCATACTCCTCTTTATCCAGATCTCCAGAAGATTATATCGTGAAAAATGATGAGGAATCTAAAAATGAACCTGAAGAGAAAAAAAGACTTTTTGATAAGTTGCCGAACAATGCTGTTTTTATAAAATACAAGGGAAGTCCTCAAGAAGAGCAAGAAAAATTCAAATCCTTGCTTGATGATTTGAAAAGCAAGTTGGCAGAAATGTTAGAAAGACAGCTGGCGGTCCGGGTACTCAATACCACAGATCTCAGCGATGTGATCCATACCTTTATCCGTATCAACAGCGGTGGAAAAGCTGTTCAGGAAGAAGAAAAAACTCTTGCACGGTTGGTTCAGTTATCTCCTGAAAAGACTGATGATAAAGAAAAAAAAGGTGCTTTTTCCGTACTGAAAGATTTATTTAAGGAAATTCATCCGGGCGAAGCGACTGGAATAAATGAACACCTGCAGCGTTTGAAGGAAAACCGTTTCGGATTTCGTCTGTTTATCCGAGTTTTTGTTCTGGCTGCCAACTACCATACCGGCAAGGCAATGGGGACCCAAGCCATGTCCTTTTCTGCCATTCAGAATAATGAACGGCTGGAAAGTGAAGAAGGACAAAAGAAAATACCGGCAATTTGGGATTGTGTAAAAAGTGTTACAATGGCAGTTTATAATCTTTTGACAGAAAATTTACACTTTGATACGCTGGCATTTCTGCCGGACAGCCGCTCTTTGCGACCTGTATTTATGTTGTTGATAAAGTATCCGAAGTTCATGGAAGATAACAAGATCAAAGACGCCTATAAGCCGCACATGGCATATATCCTGCTCAGTCTTTTGCTGGGGGCAGGTGATTCTGAAATAGATATTATGAACTTTGTGACCCAGATTCGTAATTCTCCGCTTGATGGTTGTTCACTGCTCAAACTGCTGACGACAGCTCCGCGGGAAAAAATTACCGTCGACAAAATCTGTACAATTGCCAATCTTACAATTCCTAATCTCAAGGATGAGGAGTATCTGAAGCAGTTTAAGACAGCATTTTGGGAAGACTGCAATGCCTTGATGACCATTTGGGAGAAAATTCGGAATGCCGGAAATGAAGGTTCCTTGGAAGACAACCTTAAGAAAAAATTTCCCAGTGTCAACGCTTTAACCAATCGCTACATCTTGCTGCTCTATGTTTTGGAAAAGCATTTAGGAGCTGTTGACTTCAACGGAGAAAGCCTTAAAAATATCAAGGATGAAAATGGAAATATATTAGATTTTAGTCGTTTTTATGTTGAGCGTGATATCCAAGCCAACATGAAATCTGTTTGCGGTCAGTCTGAAAATCCTCCGGAAAAGCAACACATAGTTCCTTATTATTGGCTGCATCCCGAAAATGAAGGCAGAAAATCCAATGATTATGCGAATAACATTGGCAACATCACTTACATTTCACACGAGCTGAATCATTACGAAACCGGTTTGGGAAAATATTGGCTCAATCTTGAAGCTGCGGATGCTATTTTGCTGAGGGGGCATATTATTTCTGAAGATGCAAAAAAACTTTATAACTCAATGACACCCAATACAACGATTTCAATGGCTAAAAATTCGAATTTTGACAATTGGGTTACACAGCGGCAAGCAGATATTGCAAAAGCATTCTGCACTTGGGTAGAAGAATTAAGATCAAAAGCTTGGAACACGGAATTGACCGAGCAAACTCCTCACGCCAGAAGATTGATTCCCCCCTGTGCTGAAAAGAAGAAAAAAGCAGAAGAAAGTAAAACCGTTTTTAAGTATCTGTGGGCTGATATTATGACCGAGGTTTGGCAGTGGAAGGATCTTGGTTTTGAAAATCAAAAATTACTGGCAGCACTGCATGAACAAGTCCAATGTTACATCAAATTAACACAAGACGGAGACCATGAATATTATGAGTTGTTCATGCGTCAACAGGGCAAAAAGATGGCAAGTAAAGTAGAGTCCGAGAAAGCAAATCAGCAAGAGGCAAAGGATATTATTTCAGAAGCTTTGAAGAGATTTCGTTATAACAAAAAGGAAAAGGAGCAATGAATGTACGCAGAAAAAATCCTGGAATTTGAAGAGGTGCGGCAGCGTTACGCCGAACTGCGCAGAGAACAAAAAAACTGATCCGGGAGTATTTGAACTCCAAAGGATTTGACGTTTCCTGCGCTCAGGGGAGCGGAGATTATACCTGCGGCGGCAAGTTCAAGGTCCCTTATGATCTTTCCAACTGGCAGTGGCTGTATGTCAAAGAAAATGGCAAAAAAGTCATGATGATCAGTTTGCAGACATTCGATCAGGATAAAAACTCCAAAAACTATCACGTTCTGATGGATCGTTTGGGGATTTTTGTCTACGGCGATGCCGAAACTCCGAAAGAATCCTACCACGAAATGAAACAGACTGATATTGATCTGCCCATGACAGAAGAAAAATTGGAACGATTAGCTGAACTTGTGAAAATAAATATGTCGTTTGCCAATCAGACAGCCCTCTCTGCCATTTTTTCTAAAACAAGGAGGAAACATGAGCTATTGCAGCAAGTAGATGAACAGTATGGTTGAAGAGGAAAACAGTATCGTTTTTGTGTCGAAAACTAAAGAGTACGGCATTCCCATCCGGGATGGCGGCAGCCAAAATCGAAGCTGGTATTTTCTGCGGTTGCAAAAGCTTTACCAGTATCATTACTTCGGAACATGTTACCCAAATCAAAGAGTCGGCATTCCAAGACTGTAAAAGCTTGACAAGCCTAAATATACCTGACTGCGTTAAAAAATCGAAGATAGTGCATTCTATGGTTGCGATAATCTTAAAACAGCAACACTTTCAAGCAGAAAAATCAAAGGATTTTTTTGAAAGGTCATATATAATGCCGTCCATTTTTTTCGAGAAAGGGGAATTATAAACCTGAAATCAATAAAATAAAGCCCTCCGAAGACTTCGTCCGTGGTACGCCAAATACTGAAAAACAATGCAATAACAAAAGATCCAGTATTCCGGAAAGTTGGGAGGAGCAGCGGAAAGTGTTTTTTCGTGAGGACACCAGTTCGCTGAATTAAAAAAAATGGTATGTATAGAGTTTGGCAAACTCTTTGTTTGCGTTTGAGGGGGATTTGAGAGGAGGTCAAGTCCCCCTCGAAATCTGTAAAAGTTATAGGAAACGGCGATTTTAGAGGTTTCGACTCATCTCAAGCGGGTCGGATTACAGGTTTCAGAAGTGCCGGTTGGCGAATGATCTGCCGCTGTGTGTTTTTAGATATGCTTCAAACGCATAGGCTTTTTCCTTTGATGAAAAAGCAATGGCTGTTTCAATTTTCCACGGCTTGAATTTTGATGTGTGAGGAACTTCTCCGGCATTATGTTTGGCAAGGCGGGTTTGCAAATCTTGCTGTACAGCCGATATAATGCTGTTCCGGCTGGGAAATACTGCGTAAAATGTAAGTATAGAACATTCGATTTCTCCAATTCTCTGCCGTTAGCCCTCCGTCGCCAAGGCTTCCTCCTCCGCTAAAGCTATGGAGGATAAATTTCCAGTCATCCTTCGCCCGCTCCGTTGCACTCCGCTTATTTTTGCAAGCAAAAAAAATCTACGGATAGCAAGACAGGCTTGCCATCTCAAATAAAACTTGCAGATGGAAAATCGTCATAGCCCGGCTTCGGGATCTGCCGCTCCTCTACGCCGCGGCATCCTTCGCCCGCTCCGTTGCACTCCGCTTATTTTTGCAAGCAAAAAAAATCTACGGATAGCAAGACTGGCTTGCCATCCGTAGCTTTAGCGAAGGATGGTGGAGGTTAACAAAACAAAAAGTCAAAATTCTCCCACCCTCAAAAACAGCCAAAAGTTCGTAAAATGGGGACAATGGTTCAACACCCGTTCAAATTCCGAAAAAGTCATAAACTTCGAAATTACGGATTTTTCGATGTACGGGGACTTTTTACCGAAGATTGACGCCAGCTTTTTATAAGCGTTGGTGCGCCTAATGTCAAAAGTCCTCTAAAAATGAGCGCTGTTTCAGCTCAGATTTCAGCGGGATCGCGTTTCAGAAAAAGTTTGTTACATGGGAGGTTAACAAAAATCCTTTACGCCGCAATTTTCACCCGCCGGTACGATTTCAACAGCCCGCCCAGACGTGAAAATTCAACGATCTCCCCGTCAGCATCCTGAGGCCAGGGTTTTATCATTCTGCCATCAAGCGCCGAGTGCGGACGCTCATGGTTATAATACTCCAGAAATTCTTTCACAACGTACCGGAGCTGGGCCTCCGACGTCAAAACAAAGTGATTCAAACACTCCTTCTTGAAGGTCTTTATAAAGGATTCCATATAGCCGTTACACTCCGGCGATCGAGGCGGGATCGCTTTTGTCTTGCAGCCAATAGAATGATGGAGGTTGCACAATTTGAACCGTTGTGCTGATTTGAGGTAGGAGCGAAACGGTGAATTATTTTATGCTCTGCAAAGTAGATGAGAATTTGTGAAACCTCGTCCTATCAAAAATCTCTGCTTATGCTCAAACACATAGCAC
>JAFVSW010000144.1 GCA_017503545.1 Lentisphaeria bacterium
GATATATCATTGCCTCCACGATGAATCCAGTTCCTGCGGAACGTCTTCAACGCGGAGGCTGTCATGGGACAATATTATTCAATGTCTTATCCCAGGGTTACGCTGCGCTTCACCCTGGGCTGTCTGACTCTTGCCGCCCCGTTGGGGCTTGTCTATTGGCAAATCCAAGTTTGTCTGGACGTTAAGGTTTATACTTATTTTACGTGTAAAACAGGTCGATTCTACATTCTGTATTTGTTTATTATATATTTTTGAGCATAATTGTGGTACAAACCGTCGAAGAACTCTTTTTTATTGATATACGGGGCTAAAAAATATAAAAATATTGAAGCTGCTAACTTGCATTTGATTTTTAGCGGGTTATATTAAGCGGAATGTTGGAAATCATCTCAACAATAATATTATTAATCAAGGATTGTTTTTTCAAATGAAAGTAACATTTATCGGTGGTGGATCATTACGTTTGCTCCCGCTTTTCCGGGGTATGTTCAAAAGAGCTCCGCAGATGTGGGATAATGGTGAAATTCGTCTGTATGATTTGAAACAGGATCGTGCGGAAGCCGTAGCCACACTGGTTCAGGCATGTCCGGAATTCAGCAATGTCAAAAATTGTAAAGTGTTCTGTCCTTCCTCCATGGAAGATGCTTTGCAGGGCATTGATGCGCTTTACCTTTCCATGGCAGCGGAACGGGATCCCTCTCTGACGATGGCGCGGATTGCGTCTTATGACCATTCCATCTATCCGTCTGACCAGTTGTCACTTGACGGTGCTTTTCTTTCCTTGCGTCTCGGCGGTTTGATCCTGAGCATTGCAAAGAAAATGGAAGTGCTTTGCCCCAAAGCACTGATGTTGATTTTTGCCAATCCGGTCAGTGTGTACAGTTACATGGTCAATACATATACCAAAATTCAGGCATTGGGTATATGCGGCGGTTTCAACAATCACCGTTGGGATTTGACCCGTATGATGTTCGGTAAAGATGAATGTGACGAAAAATGGAATGTGGTTGCAGCCGGTGTAAATCATCTTTCTTATATCCTGCGCGGTGATTATGACGGGGAAGATCTTTACGGCTCTCTCTGTCCCCGTTATCTGACGGATGATTGGAAATGTCTGCCGGGACAGGAACTTGCCTGCGAATCGCTGTATAAATCTTACCGTCAATACGGTACGTTGATCTTCTCTACGGAATGTGACGGGATTGCTCAGATATTTCCGGAAGCCGCGTTGAAACATCTGCATGATCGTTTTCTGCAGGATCGTGATAGCTTTGATCCGGTTGTGCGTGAAGCAGAAGAAAAGAAACGTGTTGAAAAACGTTTTGCAGATTTTATTGAACAGTCCAAACATCCGGAAACGGTCAATTGGACATCGACGGATCCGCGGGAAAAAGCCTTTTACGGACTTGTTCAATATGATATTACATTGCCGGTGTTCAAAGCCGTTGCCGGATTGGAAAAAATGCGGATCGTGGCATCCCGTCCCAACTACGGTGTGATCCGTGATTTGCCGTACAGTTGTGCCGTGGAATATACCATGGATTTGTATAAAAATGAAATCACGCCTGTGGAAGATCAGTATATACCCCGTCCGTTCTACGGCTTGACGGCATCTTTGTCCGAATATCAGACACTTCTTGCGGATTCGATTGCAAAACATGACAATCATATTTTTGCCAATGCGCTTGCGACCTTCCCGCAACATATATTTACAGACAGCAAACGGAAGTTGATTTTGGAACTTTTCGACATTTATTCCGATGTTGACCCGTATATGCTGGAAGCCAAAAAATATTTCATGTAATTTTACAAAGAAAAGGAAAAGAAGAAAATGAAAAAAATGCTTATGATGGGAGTCATGCTCCTGGTGTCCGCTGTATTTGCTGCTGATCAAGTGATTGATTTGAGTAAGAAAGATGCCTGGGCATCCCCGAAGGTTCTTGCCGGTCCGGATGGGACATTGCTTGTCAAAACAAACGTAATTATTACGGCAAAACAGATGATTCCTGTGGATGATAAACACATTTATAATTTCTCCGGTCAGATCCGTAAGAATGCGGATGCTGTTGCAGGAACCATCTATTGCGGATTTCTGATGTATGATAAGGACAAGAAAAATATCACTCAGGTAATGGCATCCGGTCAGAAAAAATCTGTTACAGAATTGTTGGAACCGGCGATCAAAGGAACAAAGACCATTACGATCAAAGCGAATCCCGCGTGGATTGCCAGAAGTTATTATTATGTCGGTTTCAATGTGAAAGAAGGTAAGCTCAGCAGAGAAAATTCCTCCTCCAACATCAAGAATGTGAAAAAAGACGGCGATAAAATGATTGTATCATTCGGGCGTGCTTTGACCAAAGATTATCCTGCTGGAACCAAAGTCCGTATTCAGACGACCGGCGGTTATTTTTACAGCAATGTTGTTGCCGGAGTCAATGAAAATTGGAAATCATTTGGAAAAGACTTGAAAAAGAATCAACTCTGGGCAGAAGTGGCATATATCCGCCCCATGATTCTCTGCAACTGGACACTTCCTCAGGGAACAGATAAGTCAAAAGTGGAATCCCAGTACAAAAATATGAAATTGACGGTAAAAGAAATCAAGTAATTTCATCCCTGATTTTTCCGCCGGAGTGCCGTATAACGGTTTCTCCGGCTTTTTTTTGTTTAAAAATGCAAATCTCTTCAAAATATCATTTGCAAAACAAGCTATTTTATGCTATTATACCCCGCAGATGTATTTAAGACAGAAAGGACTCTTTTACTTATGAAACAGTGTTTGATTGAGGCATATTCGAAAATACCGCAGCCGGATGAATCTTATCAGAAATTTATTGAAGATTTGAAAGCGGAAAATCCGGCACCTTCTCATGAGATATCCTTTTCCGGTTGTGTGGATGAAGTGCCGGAAACGGCATTGGCTTCCTTGAAAAAATCAAAACAGACACTTCCGGTCACTTTTGTAAAAGATCCTTCCTGCATTCATGAAGAATATCAGTTGGAAAATACGGAAAACGGGGCGACGATTACCGCCGGGGATGCCGATGGTTTCCGTTACGGCGTATATTTTCTGGAAGATCATGTCGGGCGTTACGATTCCTGGCGCAGAAAACCGTTTGTCAAACACCGTATATCCCGCTGTTTCTTCGGTCCGACATACCGCCCTCCGTTTATGATCGATGAATTATCCAATGATATTGACTATTATCCGGAAGGTTATCTGGATAAATTGGCGCATGAAAATATCAATGGTTTGTGGTTGACGATGTATTTCCGTGATTTGCCGTCAACCATTTTCCCGAATCGGGGGAAAAATGCGGAACAGCGTTTTGCAAAACTGCGTAAAACGGTGGAAAAGTGCGGACGTTACGGTATCCGGCTCTATATCTATTTCTGTGAGCCGAAAGGATTCCGTGAAGAGGCCGCAACTTTTGCGGAATCGCTCAGCGATGTAAAAGATTATCCGGATATCCCGACTGCGCCCGTATCCAACGGATATTATCACTTCTGCCTTTCTTCTGAAACCGGCAGAAAATATCTCCACGAAAGCGTAAAAAATCTGTTTGATGCCGTCCCCGATCTGGGTGGTATTATCAATGTTGTTTACGGTGAAGATAACGGCAGCTGTAAAGTTCTGGATATCGCATGCAGTCCGGTGGAACGTTGCCCGGTTTGTGCCGAACGTGACAGTGCGGATTTGTATCATGACTATATCAATTCCATGGTATCTGCCATGCCGGAAAGTGCGGAATTTATCGGTTGGTTTTATGCTCCGGCACAGCGGGATGGTCTTCCGGAAAGCAAAAACTTGCTCCACACCATTACCAAATATCCGGAAAATGCAACCTGTATGTTCAATATTGAATCCGGAGTGAGAATTGAACAATTGGGCAAAAAACGCAGTGTGTTTGATTATTCTCTTGCATGTATCCAACCTTCCGAACTGTTCCGTCAGATGACGCAGACGGTAAAGAAAACCGGTGCAAAGATCCAAGTCGGTTGTTCACACGAAGATGCTTCTGTGCCATTTGTCCCGGTTCCCTCGAACCTGTATGAAAAATATAAATTTATGTATTCTGCGGGGGTATCCGCGGTGCTTCAGTGCTGGTATTTCGGCAATTATCCCGGACTGATGAATAAATCTGCGGGCTATCTTTCCTTTGCACCGTTCCCGGAAAGCGAAGAAGAATTTCTGAAAGAACTTTTGTATCCACTCTATGGCGAACAGGCTGAAACTGCCGCAGAAGCGTTCAAACTGTTCGCCCGCGGATACCGTCAATTCCCCGGCAATCTCTCCTTTGAATGGTACGGCCCGATGCATCATTGTATTGCATGGCCGTGGCACTTGTACCCGGTGGATCAGCCCATCTCCCCCAGTTGGATTTTGAAACACTTCCCGGAAGTCAGCGGCGACCGTATCGGGGAATGTCTGACATTCAACCATACACTCAAAGAAGCCCGGATCCTTATGGAACGGATGCGTGAAGATTGGCAGAAAGGATTTGAAATTCTGGAGCCGATCCGGAACTTTGCTCCCGGAGATGCCGATGTGGCAGAAACCTTACTGATTCAGATCAAGAGTACATGCAATTTGCTTGAGTTCTATGACTTGCGTGAAGATATGCTGTATACCGGTGTTGATAATCTCGCCCGGATGAAAGAATTGGTTGTTGATGAAATCGCATTGACGGAACGGATGATTGTACTGTGCGAACGGGACAGCCGTCTGGGGTATCATTCGGAAGCGGAAGGCTATCTGTTCTTCCCGGAACGACTCAGCGAACGCGCAAAACTGCTTCGTGTTCTTCTGGAAGAAGATTTCCCCACTTTCAAGCCGGAAGAAAATATGTATGATTTCCAATCCGGTCTGATTGCAAAACATACGGGCAATACTCTTTCCGATGGAACGGTGTGGAATTATACTTTGGAAAATGATGTACTCAAATTTACATTTGATAAACATCAGGGTAAAATGATGTATCTGGAGATTGAACCGTGCCGCATGTGGAAACCGCTGGAAATCATTTTCCAGGAAAACGGAACCGTATTTATTTCCTCCCTGCCGTTTCCCATGCCGCTGGATGATGTGATCAAGACAACACCGGATTCTGTGGAAATGCCGTTGAGCGTCTTTGATGGATTCCGCAGAGAAGGGTATCCCATCCGGCTCAGTGTGCGGATTGTGGATGGTCATGGTAAGACCATTGCCGCCTGGAAGGATGGAGTGGAAGACTGGCCCGCCCGTTTGATGCAGAATTCCTGGAATCCGAACCGTGCGGGGATCTTGCCTTTGGATTAACAGACAAGAAGGAGGGTATTTTATGAGAGAAATCCAACTGCCATATGGAAAAACACATCTCACCGTAAAAGTGCCGGAGAAAAATCTGATAGGTGTTTTTGAATCCGGATTGCCTGCGGCGGCTGCAGATCAAAGTGCGGAAGTCTCCCGGTCATTGGATCATCCGATCGGCTCAAAAACGTTGGAAGAATTGGCAACGGGCAAGGGCAGTGCAGTGATCATTACAAGTGATCATACACGCCCGGTGCCGAGCAAAATAATTATGCCGGAGATTCTTAAAAGGTTGCGCAAAGGGGCTCCGGACATCAAAATCACCATTCTGGTTGCGACCGGTTTCCACCGTGCAACGACGCGGGAAGAACTGATTGCAAAACTTGGTGCTGAAATTGTGGATAAAGAACAGATTGTGATCCACGATTCCGGGGATGCCTCCATGTTGACCCATGTGGGGACGCTCCCCTCCGGCGGCGATTTGATTTTGAATAAACTGGTCATGGAAACCGATTTGCTTGTGGCGGAAGGTTTTATTGAACCTCATTTCTTTGCCGGATTCTCCGGCGGAAGAAAAAGTGTTCTTCCGGGTGTGGCTTCCAGAAAGACCGTCCTGGCAAACCATTGTTCTGAATTTATTCAAAGTCCTTATGCACGAACAGGGATACTGGAAAATAATCCGATCCATCGTGACATGCTTTTTGCTGCGGAACAGGCAAATCTGCAGTTTATTGTCAACGTCGTGATCAACAGTGAAAAGAAAATTGTCAAATGTTTTGCCGGCAACTCAGAACAGGCACATCTTGCGGGATGCGACTTTCTGCGCTCTCTTTGTCAGGTCAAAGTCCCCCAGGCAGATATCGTGATTACAAGCAATGGAGGTTATCCGCTGGATCAGAACGTTTACCAGTCAGTCAAGGGTATGACGGCAGGCGAAGCGGTTTGCAGAAAGAATGGAGTTATCATTATGACAGCGAGTTGTTCGGATGGTCATGGCGGTGAATCCTTCTTCCGCAATCTGAGTGAAGCATCCAGCCCGGCAGCATTACTGAAACAAACGGCAGCAGTACCGCGCGACAAAACAGTTCCCGACCAGTGGGAATATCAAATCCTTGCACGCATTCTGAACGATTACAGCGTTATTATGGTCACCACAGATTGCAGTCATGAGATGTTGAACAAGATGCATTTACGCATAGCATCAACATTGCCGGAAGCTCTTGAAGCGGCATTTCGCATCATGGGCAGCGACGCATCGGTAGCAGTCATTCCCGACGGAGTTTCTGTCATTGCAGTAAAAAATTAACAAACAAGGGTACAAAGATGAAAATTACTGTCTGTATCAAACAGGTTCCCGGCACAACGCAGGTTGAAATCGATCCCGTGACCGGTGTACTCAAGCGCGATGGTGTGGAATCGAAAATGAATCCTTACGATCTTTATGCTTTGGAAACAGCATTGCGTATCAAAGAAATGAATGGAGCAGAGATTACCGTAGTGACAATGGGACCGCCACAGGCACAAGCCGTGATCCGGGAAGCGTTTATGATGGGGGTTGATCACGGATATCTTCTTTCCGACCGTCAATTCGGCGGTTCCGATGTACTTGCAACCTCTTACACTATCGCCCAGGGAATCAAAGCATCCGGCGGTGCAGATCTGATTATTTGCGGAAAACAGACAACGGATGGCGATACCGCTCAAGTCGGGGCGGAATTGGCGGAATTTCTGGGGATACCCCATGTGACCAATGTCAGCGAACTTGTTGAAGTAAAATCGGATTCGATCATAGCAAAACTGGATTTGCCCATTCATGTGGAAACCGCAGAAATCGCTTATCCCTGTCTTATGACGGTGGAAAAAGATATTTTTGTGCCGCGTTTGCCTTCCTATAAACGGAAACTTGCCACACGGGACCGGGAAATCAAAGTCCTGCAATTGAAGGATATGGAAGATAAAGATCCGAAACATTACGGCTTGAACGGATCTCCCACGCAAGTTAAACGGATCTTTCCCCCGGAAAGCCATTCCGATCACGAAATGTGGGAAGGGAATGAAGAAGACCTTTCCGGAAAACTCTTTCATTTTCTCGAAGATAAAAAATTCCTGCAGCAGTTGAGGTAAGATCATGCCATATATCAAAATCCATCAAGATAAAGCGGCTGATAAAACAGCTCTCACCGCCGTATGTCCGTTCAAAGCCATCGAAGTGGCGGACAATACCCTTTCCATCAATGCCGGATGCCGCATGTGCCGCATCTGTGTGAAAAAATTCAGCGATGTATTTGAATATGTGGAAGATGATACTGCGCCTGCAGTTGATAAATCCCAATGGAAGGGAATTGCCGTTGTTGCAGAAATTGAAGAAGGCAATATTCACCCTGTGACCTTTGAACTCCTGGGAAAAGCCCGCGAACTGGCGAAAAAGGTCAATTATCCCGTGTACTGTCTTATGATCGGACATGAGATTACATCGCAAGCCGAAAAGATTCTGCAATATGATGCCGATGAAGTTTTTGTTTACGATCAGGAAGAATTGAAATATTTCCGGATCGAACCCTATACTGCCGTATTGGAAGACTTTATCAAAAATGTCAAACCGTCTTCCATTCTCATCGGCGGCACACAGACTGGACGTTCCCTGGCACCCCGTGCAGCAGCAAGATTCCGTACCGGGTTGACGGCTGACTGTACCATTCTGGATATTTCTGAAAATACGGACCTGGATCAGATCCGCCCTGCTTACGGCGGAAATATCATGGCGCATATCAATACGCCGAAACACCGCCCGCAATTTGCTACGGTACGCTATAAAATTTTCCCGATCCCGGCTATGACAAAGCCTCATGGCATCATCCGGCATTGCACGTTGAATCCGGCGGCATTGGCATCCCGGATCACCATTCTGAATATGGAAGAAAAATCCCGGGAAAAAGGCATTGAAGATGCAGAAGTCATTATCGTCGCCGGTCGCGGCGTCCGCAAACAGGAAGATCTTGCCATGCTGCAGGAATTGGCGGATCTGCTCAACGGCAGACTGGCATCCACCCGTGCCGTTGTGGAAGCCGGCTGGATTGATGCAAAAAATCAAATTGGCTTGAGCGGTCGCACGGTCAAACCGAAATTGATCATTACGTGCGGCGTTTCCGGTGCCATCCAGTTTGTTGCCGGAATGAATGGGGCGGAAAAGATCATTGCCATCAACACAGACCCCAATGCACAAATCTTCAAAGTTGCCCACATCGGAATTTGCGGCGACATTTATCAGATTGTTCCTAAACTGATCGAACAGATCAAAAATCAGAAAGTCGAGGTGTGATCATGCCTGCACCATATAAAACTTTTACTGTCGATGATCTCAACGCCCTCCGCGCAATTTGCGGCAATGACAGGGTAATCGCAAGAGAAGAAATCGGCGAAGATTACTGTCACGACGAACTTTCCGGTGTAAAAAGCAAACCCGATGCCCTTGTGAAAGCAATGACAACGGAAGAAGTTTCCGCCATCATGAAATATGCTTCTGTAAATAATATCCCCGTCACACCACGCGGATCCGGCACCGGGCTTGTCGGCGGCTCCGTCGCTCTTTACGGCGGGATCATGATCGATTTGAGCGGCATGAACCGTTTTCTGGAACTGGACGAAGCCAATATGACTCTTACTCTGGAACCCGGCGTGCTGCTGATGGAAGTCAGCAAGTATGTGGAGGAACACGATCTTTTTTATCCCCCCGATCCGGGCGAAAAAACGGCAACCATCGGTGGTAATATCAGTACCAATGCCGGTGGTATGCGTGCGGTGAAATATGGTGTCACCAGAGATTATGTCAGAGGATTGGAAGTGGTTCTTCCTAACGGTGAAATTCTTCAGCTTGGCGGGCAAATCGCAAAAAACAGTTCCGGTTACAGCTTGAAAGACTTGATTGCCGGATCCGAAGGCACATTAGCGATCGTCACAAAAGCCACGCTCCGGCTGCTGCCGCTGCCCAAACATAAAATCAGTCTGCTGGTCCCTTTCCCTGATCTGCCGACTGCCATCAAAGCAGTCCCTTCGGTCATCCGGGCAAGTTCTATTCCGACAGCCGTGGAATTTATGGAACGGGAAGTTATTCTTGCGGCAGAAGAATTTCTGGCGCGGAAATTCCCGGATAATACATCCGATGCTTATCTGCTTTTGACATTTGACGGTGCCAGCAAGCAGGAAATCGATCTGGCATGGGAAGAAGCCGCCCAGATTTGCCTCAAATGCGGTGCGTTGGATGTCTTTATTTCCAGCACACAGGAGCGGAATGAATCCATCTGGTCGGCACGCGGCGCATTCCTGGAAGCAATCAAAGCATCCACCACGGAAATGGATGAATGTGACGTTGTCGTTCCACGCCGGCATATTGCAGAATTTGTCATGTATTCCCACGAATTGCAGAAAAAACATAACATTCGCATCCGTTCCTTCGGACATGCCGGGGACGGGAATCTGCACATTTACATTCTCCGGGATGATCTTGCACAAAACGACTGGGAAAAGAAATTGGCGGAAGTCTTTGATGACTTATATTCCAAAGCAAAATCTCTGGGCGGCAAAGTCAGTGGTGAACATGGAATCGGCTATGCAAAACGCCCCTATCTCGGTGAATCTTTGAGCAAAGAGGAACAACTGCTGATGAAAGGCATCAAACAAGTCTTTGACCCGCAGAATATCCTCAATCCGTCAAAGATCATTGCAGATAATTGATCGACTTGTTTTGTAATGCAGCTGTTATCGCAAGAATTTGTGGTAACAGCTGTTTTTTACGGCTGAGTACGCCGGGCAGAGCATAATGTCCGTCACTGATCTTGTCATAAGGCAAATTGCTGATCAATTCCCGGTCGCCGTACACCAGCAATTCAGAATTGCCGCGGGCGGCATCCGTTACCAGCAGGGCAAACATACTGAGCTGATCGCGTTTGACTTGTTTATCCATGGCGACTACCAATTCGTCGTGACGGCGCTGCAGCAATTCCAGATTGGTTTCTTCCACCTGGGCAAGAGCAAAACGGAATCTGCCATCCACATAATCTTTCCGGTCTCCGGAAATCACATCATCCGCACTCTTGGTCACAAGAGCAGATTCAATCATCAGCAGTTCCGACATTAAATCATTGCTGCGAACACCGGATATTTTTTCCAGCCATTCGCACATTTTAACATCAAGATGTGCTGTTGTCGGTGACTTCAATTGGAGCGTATCGGAAATGATCCCGCCCAACAGCAAACCTGCCATATCCGGAGTCAAACTTTCTCCGGATGCACGATACATCATGGCGACAAGGGTACAGGTACTGCCTACTACGTCGCCCGTGAATTTGATGGGAGTCGTTGTCGGATTGATCCCGATACGGTGATGATCCACCACTTCGATCACAGGAATCTCCCCGGCTCCGGCAATACTCTGGTCCAGTTCATTATGATCCACCAGAATCATCTGGAACGGCAGCGGCGCATGGAACGCACGTTTCAGCACCACACCGGTCAAAATGCCGTCATCCACAACCGGAATCACATCTTCGGCGGCATTGAGGATCCGTACTTTGACCTCTGTCATACGGTCGCGGGAGGTCAAAATCAGAGCTTCCTGAGGGAAATCTGTAAATTCCACCGGCACACTGAATTTCAAACGGCGGATCACGGTTGCCGAATCCAGTTTTGTCTGTAAAATGGAAACACCTTGTGCTTTTGCCCCCTGTAAAACCCACGGGTCGATCGGGCGGTTCCCCGTAACGATCATGAGCCGCATTTTCCGGGCAATGGATTTCAATTGAATATCGGGTCTGTCACCGACGATCATCGCCAGTTCATGATTATTTTCCGGCAAATGTTCATCGAACACATCCGGACTCATCGCAGCGACATAAACCTCAAACGTCTGGGAGCGATCTCCATCGCACACATTCAATTGTTCTGCATCCAACACTTGAGAAATAAGAGAAATCGAGGTCTTGATACGCCGTCCGGTCAAACTTGTAGACGCAACATCATTGCCGATACTGAGCAGATTGGTCAATAATGCCATTCCGCTGAGCATCCCGAGAAATTTTCCTTCCCCATCGATTACCGGCAAACGTGCCAATCCGGAATCACGCAACATTCCCACGGCATCATACAACGTACATCCGCTGCGGATTGCGGGAACCGTTTCCAGTATATCCCGGACACGTACATATACATCGTTACGTGACATCGGCGGTTCAAGATGAAAACGTTTGAACAGATATGCCGCGCGATCGGGCAGAATTCCGGGGCAGATCGCAGTAACGGATTTCATTCCCTGCCGCCGTCTCAAATCGGCAAGAGCGACAGCGGCAGCAATGCTGTCGATATCGGGATTACGATGACCGCAAACGAAAATCCGTGGGGTAAATTCTTTTTTCACGATAATATTCCTTACAAAATTTCTAATACAAATTATTCTCCCTCTAATGTAACGCAGAAATGGATAATGTCAAGCTTTTTTTCTAATTACCTCTAAAAAAGAATATGAGGGGGCAATTCCGTCTTTTCGGTCATGCCTGATTTGGTTCCAGTTCAATAAAATATTTCCGCAATAAACATAACGGCTGATAGGATTGTTTGGAACGGCGCAATCCGGGATTGCCCATATCTTCTTCCCGGTTGATATAACGGATTTTTCCTGAAAAACGGCTGGCATAGGAATTGGTCAATTTCGGGAAGATGCCGGTTATGCCTTTATCTGCTTTTTCCACATGGACATATAAGGTATCGCCCTGAACCTCTCCTAATGTGATACCGCCGATCCGGTCCGGGTCATGATATAATGCAATGCCGGTCATTCCGAATAAATCGTAATTCGCCAACACTTCCCGGATCATATCATATTCCTGTTTTCCGGATTCATCGATCGGGGGATAATCGTGTTCCAACTTTGAGAGGAACGCGTCGATTTCAGGTAGATTATCCGGCGTGATTTCTTTGATTTGTGCTTCGGGATATTTCCGTTCAAATTGATGGATGTGATTGCGTTGTCCGCCGAAGGAACTGCCTTGAAGTGCAATCATGGTTTCTGCATCATAAAGATAATCCGCCCAGTCATCGTCGCAATATTCTGATTTGACGGAATAGTGTTCTTTCAGCCAGCCCCGTGCATCTTCCGGTACGGTAGAGAGGATAACGGGGAATTGCTGTTCCTGACAATAAGCGCAGATTGCAGAAATACATTCTGTGGTGTATTGTCCGGAAATCAAACTGAATGCTCCGGTGGAAATGTGGAGTCCGGATTGATAGCGCAGTATGATATTTCCCGCATATTCGGCATATGCCGCGGAATAATAATTGCGCCACATAAAAAGTGTACCGGGAGTTTCATCGCAGAAACGCCCGGTCGATTTGGTAAGATGCTGCCGGAGCAACGGCAGGTCATCGAGAGTCAATCTTTTGAAATCCAACATATTTTTCCTTTTTTAATTGAACCGGTACGGGGTAAAGTCTTTCATGACTTTTGCATCCGTTTTTGCATAAAATGCTTCAGAAGACGGAACGCCGATACAGACGATCCATTCAATCCCCTGTTCTTTCAAATGTCTGTACAGCGTATGGACGATTTCTCTGCCGATTCCGGCTTTGCGGTACTCTTTGCTAACAATCAGATCCAGCATATAAGTGTCAGAGACTCCATCGGAAATGGCACGCATGAAGCCGACTAAATGTTCGCCATCCCATGCGGTACACCAAGCGTAAGAACCATCCAGATTTTTCTGTAAAGATTCCGGTTTATCCTGTTCATTCATCCACCCGGCGGAACGGTAAAGCTCCGCCAGTTGGACCAGATCCGGCATCCCCCCGAGCCGGATCGTGATGGAAGAATTACATGTTTTCGACAACTGCATTGGCGAAACCGGAGCAGGAGAGCTCCGTAGCTCCTTCCATGAGACGTGCAAAGTCGTAAGTGACTTTCTTCTGACGGAATGTTGTTTCGATCGCTTTGATCACGATATCAGCGGCTTCATTCCAGCCGATATGGCGCAGCAGCATTTCGCCGGAGAGCGTGAGTGAGCAGGGATTGACTTTATCCATACCCGCATATTTCGGAGCGGTACCGTGTGTTGCTTCAAAAATCGCCATACCGGTATCGTAGTTGATGTTTGCGCCGGGGGCAATACCGATACCGCCTACGCAAGCAGCGAGGGCGTCGGAAACATAGTCCCCGTTCAGGTTCATGGTAGCAATCACATCATATTCGGCAGGACGGGTCAGGATCTGCTGGAGGAATGCATCGCAAATGCAATCTTTCATGAGGATCTTGCCTTCGGGGGCGACATAATTGCAATCGGGACCTGCTGCGACTTTATCGGCAAATTCATTACGGGCGAGATCATAGCCCCAATCTTTGAAACCGCCTTCGGTAAATTTCATGATGTTGCCCTTATGGACCAGTGTCACACTCTTACGTCCGTTGGCAAGAGCATATTTGACAGCAGCGCGGATCAGACGTTCCGAACCCTGTTTGGAAACCGGTTTGATCCCGATGGAGCTGCTTTCCGGGAAACGGATTTTGTCAACACCCATTTCGTTCTGCAGGAAGTCGATAACTTTCTTTGCTTCGGGAGTGCCCTGCATCCATTCGATACCGGCGTAAATATCTTCTGTATTTTCACGGAAAACGACCATGTCGGTCTTTTCCGGGCTTTTCACGGGGGAGGGCACGCCGGGGAAGTGGCGGACCGGGCGGAGACAGACATACAGATCCAGTTTCTGACGGAGTGTCACGTTAAGAGAACGGAATCCTTTGCCGACGGGTGTGGTCAGCGGGCCTTTGATGGAGACGCGATATTTGCTGATGGCATCCAGTGTTTCTTCAGGGAGCCAGGTATTGGGACCGTATACAGCGTTAGCTTTTTCACCGGCATAAACTTCCAACCAGTCGATGGCACGTTTTGTACCGTATGCTTTCTTGATGGCAGAATTCCAGATGTGCATGGATGCTTTTGTGATATCGGGACCGATACCGTCACCTTCGATAAAGGTGATAACGGGTTTATCGGGAACGTTGAGAACGCCGTTTTCGTTAATGGTGATGGCATCACCGGTGGGGGTGGCAATTTTGTCGTAAGCCATGGAATCAACTCCTGTATTAATGATATTGTTGTTGTAATTTTTACAATTCGTAAATATACTCCGTTTTTGCCTTTTTTTCAAGTACGGAAATAAAAAGTTTTTGCCTCTTCGACGTTTTATGCCATAGAATCAGATCTCTTTTGAGCTTGAAAATTCCGGGAACTGCTGGATTTTTAATTTGAAGTACTCACGAAATCATGTAAGAAAAGACTCAATGTCCGAAAGAATTTAGAATCACTGTTAGACCAGCCCTGACAGGGCGGCCACAGCCAAACAGCTCCGTCTCCATTTTATTACGCCGTGACACGCCAGGGTGAAGCGCAGCGTAACCCTGGGAATATGACATCGAACTACATTAACCAAGACCGGCATTGACGGATATGGCGTTCCGATACGGAATGACATATTCGTTAATGCGATGATTTCCGGGATATATCATTGCCTCCACGATGAATCCAGTTCCTGCGGAACGTCTTCAACGCGGAGGC
>JAFVSW010000145.1 GCA_017503545.1 Lentisphaeria bacterium
GGCAACCGGACCACGTACCGGGATGCTTCCGGCAGGACGCAAGGCAGTGCCACGCAATCCGGCAACCGGACCATATATCGGGATGCCGCCGGAAGAAACCGTGGATCTGCTTCCACTTACGGCGGTAATACATCTTACCGTGATGGTTTTTACCGGACTCAAAAGAAGAAATGATTTATTTCATTTTCAGATAACGGAGCCGGAGCGCATTGCATACCACGCATAAGGAGCTTGCGCACATTGCCACAGCCCCTGCCGCCGGCGGGAGAAGCCAGCCGGTCAAAGGGTAGAAGACGCCCATTGCCAACGGTATAGCAAGCACGTTATACGCAAATGCCCAGAACAGATTGATTTTGATGTTCCGTACTACATTGCGGGAGATCAATACTGTTTCTGCCAACGGCTGCAAACCATTCCGCATCAGGATCACATCCGCAGAATCTACTGCAATATCGGTACTGCCGCAAACGGCGATCCCCACATCCGCCCGGAGCAGGGCTGGTGCATCATTGATCCCATCCCCCACCATGGCAACGACTTCCCCTTGTGATTGCAAAGAGCGGATAACTGCTTCTTTTTCATCCGGCAGAACTCCTGATTTATAATCTTTGATCCCACATTGTCCGGCAATGATTTTTGCCGTCGATTCCTGATCTCCGGTCAGCATAAATGGTTTGATGTTCAAGCCTTTTAATTGTTGTAAGGTTGCGCGTGTATCCGTGCGCAAAGGATCGGCAAGCCGGATGGATCCGCAATATTTTCCATCAAATGCAAAATAAAGTTGCGTTTCTGATGTTTCTGCTGTATCCTGCGGAATGATACCAAGTTCTGCTTTCAGAAATGCCCGGTTGCCGCCGAAAATCGTTTTCCCGTCCGTGACTGCCTTAATGCCGCATCCCGGGATGACTTGAAAATCTGTACAGGGGGCGGCAGTATGACCGTGTTCTTTTCCGTAAGTCTGAATGGCTTTTGCATAGGGATGCCGGGAACCGTTTTCCAATGTCAAAGCCAGTTGGAGCAATTGTTGTTCCGTGATTCCGTTTGCGGGGATAATGGTGGAAACGGCGGGCTGTCCGGTTGTCAATGTTCCGGTTTTATCAAAGACCACGGTCGTGATTTTTCCGGCAGTTTCCAATGCTTCACCGCTGCGGAATAGAATGGCACGTTCTGCCGCTCTGCCGGAACCTGCCATTACGGCAAGAGGTGTGGCAAGGCCCAATGCACACGGACAACTGATCAACAGGACGGCGATCCCTGCTGTCATGGCAAAAACAAATGAGGTATGAAGAAGAAAATACCAAACCAGAAATGTCAGCACTGCAAGACAGATAACTGCGGGGACGAATTTTCCGCTCACGGTATCGGCAAGCCGGGAGATCCGTAATTTCTTTGTGCCGGTTTCCCGGATGAGGGCAATGATTTTTGCTAAAGAGGTATCATTGCCGACTGCGGTGGTACGGAAATGGAAGAAACCGTCTGTGTTCAATGTGCCAGCGCGGACAACGGCATTTTTTTCCCGGTAAACGGGGATACTTTCCCCGGTCACGGCGGATTCATCCAGTACGCCATATCCTTCTGTTATAACCCCGTCGACCGGAATTTGTTCGCCGGGGCGGATGACTACGATTTGATCTTGATGCAAATCTTTGACTTTAACTTGAACTTCCTGACCATCCTGAAAAACGGTGGCAGTGTCCGGTGTCAGGCGAACCAGTTTGGAAATGACATCGGCGGCATGCCGTTTTGTTTTTTCTTCCAGAAATTTTCCGGCGGAAACCAGAACAAGAATCATGCCGGACGCTTCAAAAAAGAGATGTCCGCCGCCCTGTCCACGGCAAATCAAAACAAGACTGTAAAGAATACCCGTACCGGAACCGAGAGCTACAAGGGTATCCATGGCAGGTGCGCCGTGGAGAAGTGTTTTTATCCCATTGATGAACCAGTTCCGATGGATCCATACAATGGGGAGAAGCAAAGCCAGTTGCAGAATTCCGTTCCACTTTCCTGTGATGCCGGGGAATCCGTGCATTGCCTGCCAGAGCAGGGGAATCAGGAAAAGCAGAGGGAGGATCAGGACTTGCCAAACAGTCGGCTCAGAAGATTCTTTTTTTTTTCGCCGTCGATAGAAACTTTGAATCCGGCTTTGACCACGGTTGCTGCGATATCTTCTTTTGTTACAGCGTTTTCATCATATTCCACGATCATTTCTCCGGTGGAAAGGTTGATTTCCACAAGAGCGATGCCATTCAAGGCTTTCACGTCTTTTTCGATATGCGCAGAACAGCCTGCACAGCGCATCCCCCGGATATGAAACAATGTTTTCATTATATTTACCTCAACAACTTGTAATTTATTCTTTTATTATATCACAAAAAATGAAAAAGTCAAATCTGTTTTTGCTTTTTTGACTTGACTTTTCCGGCTTTGCAATGTACGTTACCGGTATAACAATGAGGTGACTTATGGATTATGAGATGCAGAATTTTCTGGAAGAATTTGATCATGCGGAAAACGTTCATATTCTGACCGGTGCCGGTGTTTCCACATTGTCCGGGATCCCCGATTTTCGTGGTAAAAACGGATTTTATTCCGGCGGTGATCTGTGGAACGGATACCGGAAAGAAGATTTGTTTGATATTGATTTCTTCCATGAAAAACCGGAAGTATTCTACCGTTTTGCGGCGGAATATCTTTATCCGATGATGGAAAAGACACCGTCATGCGCTCATCTTCTTGCTGCCGAATTGCAAAAACGCAAGATGTGCGGTACCATCTATACGCAAAATATTGATGCGCTGCACAGCAAAGCCGGAGCCGGAAATGTTGGCGAATTACATGGCACGATGCAATTCAGCCGTTGTCTGCGCTGTAATAAACGCTTTTCGTTTGAGGATGTTCTGCCGGAAGTCCGTGCGAACCGTGTCCCGCGCTGTTCTGCCTGTGGCGGATTGATTAAGCCGGAAGTCGTATTTTTCGGTGAAAATCTGCCGGAAGCTACACTGGATCAAGCCATTCATGATTGTGAAAACACCGATATGCTCCTGGTCATGGGGACCAGTTTGACGGTTCAGCCGGTGGCATCCTTACCGGTCATCACTTACCGGAGCAGAGGTTCTGTTGTGATCGTGAATGACCGTGAAACGCCCTGTGACAGGATGGCGGCTCATATCTTCCGTGATATTCAGCAATTTTGTGATGATTTCGGGCGTTTTATCCAGTTGTAAAAAACGTTCCGGTTCTGCAGTAAAACAACACCGGTCATTGCGGAACCGATGATCAATACCGGATCGACAATGGGGATCCGGTATCGCAGATAAAAATGGACCAAAGCATGAGCAAACCATAATCCGGAAATAATTGCGGCGTAAGGCAGTAATTTTCCTCCAGCACCTTTTTTGATAAGCAGAATGATACCCGTGATTCCAATGCCATAAAGCAGCAGAGAAAAACAGGTCATTCCCCAAAAAATCAAAGGCGAATGTATACCGGGTACTGACCAGGGTTGGATAAAGTGCCATGCTCTGATCAGAAACAAGCCGGCAAAACGTTGAATCCCCATTTGTTTCAAGTTATTAAATGCTTCCAATTTTACTAAACGGTCTTGTTCCGCTGGATTATTTTTGTATTGAGCCGGAAGATTTTGTACCGTTTTAATTGCATAATTCCAGGCATTTGTCTGATGGTGGAGAAATTTCTTGCCGTTCTGCAAATTCTTGTAGGCTTCAAAGTTTTCCATGCTATTGGCAAATAGAATATTATATCCTCCCAGGTATCCGGAGAGCGAAAATGAACCATGGTGTTTCAGGTTGAATAAACCGTACGGTGTTACGCACAGCAGGAATATTACGCAATAAAGTAGCGCATAGCTGTATTCTTTTCTCCAATGAAAAATCTTTTTTTCTTTCCAGTTTTGCAAAAATGCAGGCAATACCAGAAAAAAACAAGCCGATGGCAATAACATGTTCCCAGTCGGTCTTGTCAGTGCCGCCATTGCTGCAAAAACTCCAAGCAGACAGTAACGTAAAGCGGAGTCTTTTTTCATCTGCCATGCCGAGGCAAAAAGGAGCAAAAAGAGTGTAAAGAGCGTTTCGGAAGAAAATTGGAAGGAATATTGTACCATCAACGGGTGGATGTTGCACAATAGTAATGCAAGCCACCCTCCCGTACGGGAGCCTGTCATGTGCCATGACAGGTAAAAAATCACTCCACATAACATAGCATGAATCAAGGCTATAAAGATGGCAGATGTTTCAATGCTGTTATGGATTTTCATCATGAGTCCAGCCAGTATCGGCAGCCCGAAAGCGCGATGTGCTTCCGGCAGAGGTTTATCATGCTGCATTTCATAATATCGTGGTTTATGACAGATGAAGGTGGACTCCTTTGCAAACGATTGTGCCAGCGCATAATATTCCTCTCCATCGTTATGAAGATAAAATCCTGTACGTTTGGTTGCAATGTGGCAGCCCACGATCACGTGGAACAGAAAAAGACAGAGTATTACAAGAATTACTCCATAATTCCGTTTTATAAAATCTTTTAACATAATGCTATTTCCATATGTTTTTTCAGATATTCGCTGCAATCGCGAGACTGGCAATATCGCCGATGGCTTCGCCCAATTCCGCCGGAACAACACGGCAGACATCGGCGGAAATGGACAGGGCTTCTTCCGCAATGACTTTTTCCATTGCCGGACGCAACAGGTTTTCCGACCGCGCAAAAACACTGCCGATCACGATCCGTTCCGGATTGAGGATGTCGATCAGGAGAGAGAGACCATATCCCAATTTTCTGCCACATTCTTCGTAGACCGCAAATGCATCTTTATCTCCGGCATTTGCCTGATCTGCAAGCAGTTTTGCTGTAATCAGTTCCAATGACTGTTCATCCGGACACCAGGCGACAGGTGTTCCATTCTGCAATGCTTTTTTTGCCAGCATTTTACCCTGCTGTGCCAATCCGCCGCCGGAACACCAGCCTTCAAACGCTCCATATTTGCCGTATCCTGCGGGACCTTCCGGTGTGAGACGGATATGACCACATTCCCCGGCATTTCCATTTTGCCCCCGGATCAAATTTCCATCGGCAATGATTCCGGCACCGAGTCCGGTTCCGAATGTGAGAAAGATCATATTTTTTGAACCGCGTCCGGCACCGAATTTCCATTCTGCCAAAGCACAGGCGTTGGCATCGTTTTCCAATTTCGCTTTCAATCCGGTACATTGTTCCACGATTTCTGTTGCATGGACATCGATCCAATGGGGGAGATTCGGCGGTGCAAGAATGTATCCTTTTTCCGGGTCCTGGGGACTGCCGCAACTGATTCCGATACCGCAAATATTTTCCTTTGCAACATTATTTTCTTCAACGAGTTCCAATAAAAGTTCGCAGAGGTGTTTCAGACATTGTACCGGATCCGGGAAATCGGCGGTTGCAATTTTCTTTTTGCCGCAAATGCGGATATTGCTGTTTTCTGTCAGTTCGCCGAGAACGGCGGCACATTTTGTTCCGCCGATATCCAAACCGGCGGCGTAAGTTTTACAACTCATATTGTGACCTCATATTTGATTTTGTTGTATATTTTCTGCATATCATCCGGCATCGGTGCTTCCAGAAAAATTTCTTCTCCAGTGAATGGGGAGGTGAAACGCAAGGAGGCGGCATGTAACGCCTGATGATCCAGGAGCAAAAGAGCGCGATCGGCATCCGTCATAGTGTCGTCAATATAGCGCAGGAATATTTCCGGATCCTGCCCATACATCTTATCGCCGACCATGGGGAATCCGGAGGAACACAAGGTTGCCCGGATCTGGTGAAGTCGTCCTGTTTTCAGTTTACATTCCACCGCACTGATCTCGCCATTTGTTCCCAGAAGACGGAAAAAGGTTTCTGCGGTTTCCTTTTCCACATCACCCGGATCGTTTTTTGTGAAGCGGCGTTTTTTGCGTACGACGCAATTGATTTCCTGTGAGAGATAGCCCTTCGCTTCCAGCATTTCCGGAAATACGCCGTATACCAATGCCGTATATATTTTTTCCGGACTGTGCATCAGAAATTGATCCGCCAGTTTCCCGGCAGCTTTCGGTGTCCTGGCAAAAAGAGTGATCCCCGATGTTTCCCTGTCGAGCCGGTTGACGGGGTGGACAATCCCGTATTGAGGACGGAGAAGCATGGAAAGCGTATTGTTGAAATAGCATCCGGACGGGTGGACCGGGAGATTCGGCGGTTTGTTGACGGCGAGGAAATCCTCTGTTTCCAGGAGAATCTGGAAATTGGTGTTGACTTCCGGTTCTGCCGCCGTTTCCGGCGGAGTGAATTCCAATGTTTCGCCGCCATGAAGAATTTTGGAAGGGCGGTATTGATTGCCGTTGAGCCGGATGTTTCCGTCTTTGATCAACTGCTCCCATTGATTGCGGGAAAAATAGGTAAATCTGCCGGCAAGATAGCGGTCCAGCCGCGTTCCGGCGTATTCCGGCGGTATTACCGACCTGATAATTCGTTCATTTTTGTCCATAATCAAAGTTTTTTCGGGAAAACATTGCGTTTTTATTTGATTTTTCTGAGTTTCTTGCTATAATATAGCACGATATATTAATTATTACAATGGAGAAATGATCTATGTTTCAGGATTTATCTGATAAACTGCATGATGCATTGCGCCATTTGCGCGGTCAGGCAGTGATTTCCGAAAAAAATATTACCCAGTCCATGGACGATATCCGTACCGCTTTGCTGGATGCCGACGTGAACTATGAAATCGTGGAAGATTTTGTCGCAACTGTCCGTACCGAATGTCTCGGGGAAAAAGTCCTCCGCAGCGTGTCTCCCGGTCAGCAGGCGGTCAAAATCGTTCATGATAAACTCGTTGAATTGATGGGGGAAGCCGAAGCTCCGCTTTTAGATGGTGCAAAACCGAATATCATTCTTATGTGCGGTCTGCACGGGAGCGGGAAAACGACGACTTCCGCAAAATTGGCACTGATGCTCAAGAAAAAAGGTAAAAAAGTTCTTCTTGCGGCTTGCGACGTGTACCGTCCCGCTGCAATCGATCAGTTGGAAGTTCTCGGACAGGAAATCGAAGTTCCTGTTTTTGCGGAACGGAATGTTGCGGATGTTCCCGGTATTGCCGCCCGTGCTTTGGAACAGGCAAAACGTGATAACGTGGATTATTTGATCCTTGACACCGCTGGTCGTCTTCAAATCGACGAACCCATGGTGCAGGAATTGGTTCAGGTCAAAAAAGTGACCAATGCGGCGGAAATCCTTCTTGTTGCCGATGCCGCACTTGGTCAACAGGCTGTTTCTGTTGCGAAACATTTCCATGATGCGTTGCAATTGACCGGGATCGTTCTGACAAAACTGGATGGGGATGCCCGTGGTGGTGCGGCGTTGTCCATCCGTAAAGTCACATCCTGTCCGGTCAAATTTGCGGGGCAGGGTGAAAAACTGGATGAACTGGATATCTTTTATCCGGACCGTATGGCGTCCCGTATTCTGGGTATGGGTGATGTTGTTTCTCTGGTAGAAAAAGCGGCGGAAAAGTTTGATCAGGAAGAAGCGGCGAAACTGGAAGCAAAATTCAAGAAAAATGCGTTTGATTTTGATGACTTCCTTTCTCAATTGCGCCAGATGTCCAAACTCGGCGGTATGGAATCCATTCTCAAATTCCTCCCCGGCGGAGAAAAGTTGGCGGATATGCCGGAATTTGATTCCAAAAAATTCAAATATATGGAAGCGATTATCTGTTCCATGAACAAAAAGGAACGGGAAAATGCGGAACTCATTGACATGCCCCGCAGACGTCGTATTGCCAAAGGTTCCGGCAGACCGGTGGATGAAGTTTCCCAACTTATCAAACAGTTCCTTATGATGAAAAAGATGATGAAGAATACCGGATTGATCAATCAACTCTTGGGCGGCGGTGGTCGTCCCGGCGGTATGATGCCTCCCCGTATGCCCGGTTTGGGTGGCGGCGGCTTTGGCGGCTTTGGTGGATTCGGTGGTTTCGGCGGCGGTCGCGGCAGCAATTATACCCCGCCGAAAAAGAAACGTCGTAAATAATCGAAGAGGCAATTTCAAAAGTCTTCAAAAATGCCTGAAAAACCTTGTTGCGATCTGAAAACGGAGCGTTTTCGGTAGTTATTCTACGAATAGCTACACTCAAACTACCATTTTCATCTCATCAACAATCTTTTTTCAGTCAA
>JAFVSW010000146.1 GCA_017503545.1 Lentisphaeria bacterium
CGCCATTTTCACTTTCGGTCATAACTGACACTTCAACGGACTTCAACGGACTTCAACGGACTTCAACGGACTTCAACGGACTTCAACGGACTTTAACGGACTTCAACGGACTTCAACGGACTTCAACGGACTTCAACGGACTTCAACGGACTTCAACGGACTTCAACGGACTTTAACGGACTTTAACGGACTTCAACGGACTTCAACGGACTTCAACGGACTTCAACGGATGGTCCGTTTTTTTATTTGTCCGTTTCCGTCCGTTTCCGTCCGTTTCCGTCTGTTTTCCAATTTTTTTAAAAAAATAGCGGAATCCTCATGTATTTTGCGCCTTTTCTCTATTGTAAAAATCAAAATTACGAGTATAATATAGAAAAACAAAAAATACAAGGAGAATATACGAGATGAAAATCCTGCCCGGAAAATGTAAGAAATTGAGTGCCGAACGGCATTTTACGTTGATCGAACTTCTGGTCGTGATCGCAATTATTGCCATTCTGGCGGCGATGCTGTTCCCCAGTTTGAACAAGGCAAAGGCTGCGGCACACAAGATCACCTGTACCAACAACATGAAGCAGATCCTGATGATGTTCAGCAATTATACGACCAATTACGACGGACTGATCGTGACAAGTACGGTGAACTACTATATGTTTGCTGATATGGCATCTTATAATTCCGCAACAAAGACCTCACAAGCCGCTGTCAAAAGAGAAGGGATCTCCGGAATGGAGCTGCTGTGCAATGCGAGTAATATTCCGTTTGTAAAAGACAAAAGTTCGGATATCATCTTCTGTCCTGCGGCGAAGACCAATGACAGCCAGGGCGATGTAAGCGGTTACAATTACCGGATCGGGAATCTGGATGGTCATTATCAGTTGGCATATTATGGTACGGGAAACGGTTCCAAAGGGAGTATCAATTTGATAAGCGCAGGCGGGAAACCTGTTACAAACAAATTTGATAACGCCCAACAGTTGAAATATGCGACATACATTCAGCGTGTGAAACGTCCTGCCCGGAAATGTTACATCAACGAATTCACCTATGCGGTCAATACCTCTTTGTATGTGCCTTATGGTAATTTTGTTGCCAATCCCGGGATCAATCCTTCATCCGGTTCCCGGTTTATGAAATTGAATCAGGCAAAGCATTTGTGGGACCTGCGCCAGGGACGCCACAACAAGACGGTGAATCAGGGTTGGCTGGATGGACATGTTTCCAGCATGAATGGTTACGTCCAGTATAAACATTATGTAGACGTGAATAAGCCGGCGAACTATCGCACGGGAAGTACAGCCCAGAGACAGAAAGATTTTCTCGGTTGCTATTATTATTGAATCAACTATAAAGAGGAGATACAAGTATGAAGAAGAAATTACATCCGTTTACATTGATCGAACTTCTGGTCGTGATCGCCATCATCGCCATTCTTGCGGCGATGCTGTTCCCCAGTTTGACAAAAGCGAAGTCGATGGCGCAGAAAGCGGAATGTGCCAGCAATATGAAACAGCTGCTGCTCCTGATGAGCTCATACAGCGGCAATAACAATGGCGCGATCGTGCCCAATGAGATCGAATACCGTTCCTTTTCCACTCCAGAAGCGGAGTCATCTGCCAAGAATTACTGGGCAGCGACCAAAGGGGCGAATCCGGACGGCTGGAATCTGCTGGCGAATGAAGGCAATCTCAAAGCGGTCAAACTGGCATGGAATCGATTCAATAATCCGGAGATCTTCTTTTGTCCTGCGATCAGGGACCCGAGTGAATACAAGACGACGGATATGAATTACAATTATCCGAACAATTTTAACTTCTTCGGGACTTACCGGCTTGCACAATATGAGACCGGATGGGTCGTTGTGATCACAAAAAGTCATTCGGGTAAGGTCATC
>JAFVSW010000147.1 GCA_017503545.1 Lentisphaeria bacterium
CAGCCACCGCGTTGACAGCGTTTCGTTAGAAACGGATGGCATCGTGGTGGCAATGACATATCCGGAAAATCATTGCATTGGCGAATATGCCATTCCGTACCGGAACGCCATATCCGTCAATGCCGGTCTTGGTCAATATAGTTCGACGTTTTTATCCCAGGGTTACGCTTCGCTCCACCCTGGGCTGTCTGGCTCTTGCCGTCCTTACAGGACTTGTTTTACGGCAAACCTGCGTTTTATCCGAATATTGAGTTTTGTATCAATATCCTTTTACAATATTTTATGGGATATCTGTAAAAATTTGAACATGTTTGATTTTTTTTCTGCAGGGATATAAAAATGCCGGACTGACAGAATAAAATGTGTCAATCCGGCATACTTTTTTTACACTGGGCAATCAGAATGATTTTGAGAAATCACCGAGAGCCGCTTTTTTTACTTCTTTCTTTTCCCATTTGGAGGTGGCAACGAGTCCGGAAAGGAGTTCATCGAATTCGTCAATGTCAATGGGGAGCGTGACGGTTTTGTGTTTCAAGCCGGAAAGGAGCATAGCGTTACCGAGTTCCAATCCGTTAATGCCTTCCACTGCTTCCGCAACCAGCGGAGTGCCGTGGAGAATCGCTTCTGCAAACGCATGGATCACGGCGGTATGCTGCCACATAGCAGGTGCGCCGACCGGGAGTTCCACTTTCCATTGTTCGGGAGACCCGAAAGAAACTTTTGCTTCTTTAATGTATTCACTGACCAATGTTTCGCAACGGATGTAGGAAAGTTTATCATCTTCCAGAATCAGCCGTCCGCGGTCGCAAGCGATTTCCAGCCGGTTTGTACCGGGACATTCGCCGGTTGTTGTGATGAATACCCCGGTATACCCTTCCGGATATTCCAGAATGGCAGTTACTTCATCTTCCACTTCGATATCATGATATTTGCCGATGGATGCAATACTTGTGACCCGTTCCGGCATACCGAAGAACCATTGCATCAGGTCAAGCTGATGGGGACACTGGTTGAGCAGCACGCCGCCGCCTTCGCCGCGCCAGGTTGCCCGCCAGTCACCGGAATCATAATACGCCTGCGTACGGAACCAGTTCGTGATCGTCCAACAAATCCGCCGGATCTTGCCCAATTCACCGGATTCCAGTAATTTTTTGATTTTGATGTGAGCGGGGAGTGTCCGCTGATTGAACATGGCGGCAACTTTCAGTTCCGGATGTTTTTTTACTGCATCCAGGAGCTGCAATGCGGTTTTCTTCTGAACGGATACTGGTTTTTCCACCAGAACATGTTTCCCTTCTTCCATTGCGCGGATGGCAAGTTCCACATGTTGATAATGGGGGACAGCGATCACAACGGCATCGTAACCGTCGTAAGCGAAAAATTCGTCATTATCGGTGAATTTTTTCACATCCTCTTTCAAATCGCCGTTCTGTAATTTGTCGGGATTCAAGTCACAGACTGCAGTCAAACGGCAATTGTTGAGGGAGTTGATATGTCGAACATGTCCGGAGCCCATAGAACCGAGCCCGATGATTCCAATTCTTACCTGATCCATAAAACGTACTCCTTAAATTTTGAATCCTGCATCGATTACCAATTGCTGCAATGCTTTACCGTAAGCGATGTATGTTTCCATTTTGCGCTGTTCCTGAAGTTCGGAAGAATCCTTATTATCGGTATCATGGAACACGGTTGCAACGTGTGGTTCGACGGTAATACCGCCATCATAACCGCGCTTGCAAAGATCTTTCAGGATTTCTTTGACATAGCCGTTCCCTTCGCCCGCGAATGTGAATTTGAAATCATTGCTGCCTTCGGGATAATATCCGTCTTTGATGTGAATGTGGTCAACGAATTCCCGGACATTGGTATAAAATTCCCAGGCATCCTGCTGTTTTGTGTAAGGAGCTTCGCCGCGGCAATCCAGATTGAATGCCGGGTTTCCGGTATCGAAAACCAGACGGAACGCAGGAGATTGGATTTTATCCAGGAGATAAAGAGTATGTTCAAAAGAAAGGCCGCCCCAGTTCATGCAGTTTTCGTGGAGACAGACGAGTCCGGCATCTTCTGCCATTTTGACGATTTTTGTAACTCTTTTCACGACTTCGTCGGCAAAATCCCAGGATTTTGGTTTGAGTTCATCGGGGACATTGAAACTCATGATCCGGACGTATTTTATACCCATTTTCTGCATTCTGGGAATTGCTTTCTGCATTTCTTCGTAACTGGATTCCGCTTCTTTATTGATGGGATGACTCCAGTTGGCGATTGCGCTGCCGTATGCGTTGAACTTGAGCCCGTTTTCTTCAAGATCTTTCCGGACTTGTTCAAATTGTGCATCTGTGATGGATGCCAGATTGCCGTCGAAAAGTTTTCTTGTTTCGATGTACTTCCATCCCAAAGCCTTTGTTGCTTTGATCTGACCTTCCCAAGTTGCAGATGCTTCATCTGCGAATCCGCTGAGATACATGTTGCCGATTCCTTATTTTTTGTTTTCAGAAACTGCCGGCTGAAAACGGATTTATCCAGTTAAATCCATAATAATATTTTCAGCCTTGCAAATATCTGAACATCTTTATCTTTAATCATACTATACACCGGTGTTTTGGAAAAGTAAATGGACAACTGTTGAAAAAAATGGACAATTTAATAAAAAATGAAATAAAGGTGGCTGATGCGGGGAAAATTATGGGGAAATCCTTAAAATTTTGCTTGCTTTTTCCGTTTTAAGCTGTATCTTATCTTGAATTTAAAAGTATAATCTTACGGAGATATAATATGGCTGTCAATTATGAAGCAGTGATCGGACTGGAAGCACACGTGCAAGTCCGTACAAAAAGTAAAATGTTCTGCAGTTGTCCCAATCATTTCGGCGCGGAACCCAATACGCAGACCTGTCCGGTTTGTATGGGAATGCCCGGTGTACTGCCGACACTCAATCGGGAAGCCGTCAATAAAGCCGTCGTTGCCGGTTTGATGTGCGGTTGCGAAATTTCCAAACGGAGCAAATTCGACCGTAAAAATTATTTTTATCCCGACTTGGTGAAAAATTATCAGATTACCCAGTATGATCAGCCGATTTGCAAAAACGGCAAGATTCATATTTGCGGAACCGGTTTTTCCGGTGCCCCGCTTGCAGATAAATATATCGGCATGACCCGTATCCATATGGAAGAAGACCCGGGGAAATCCTTCCACACCGCCAACGGTTCCGGTTTGGATTATAACCGTTCCGGCGTGCCGCTGCTGGAAATCGTCAGCGAACCGGATATGCGTTCTGCGGACGAAGCCTATGCTTATCTGACTGCATTGAAGCAGATCATGCAATATGCCGATGTCAGCGATTGCGATATGGAAAAAGGTCAGATGCGCTGTGACGTGAACGTTTCCATCCGTGAACGCGGTGCCAAAGAATTCGGCGTGAAAGTGGAAATCAAGAATCTGAACTCTTTCCGTGCGGCACATCGTGCGGTGACTTATGAAATCAAACGGCAGATCCTTGTTCTGGAATCCGGTGGAACGATTACGCAGGATACCCGCGGCTGGAACGATGAAGCCGGGGAAAGTTATGTCATGCGTACCAAAGAAAATGCTCATGACTACCGTTATTTCCCGGAACCGGATTTGCTCCCTGTTGTTTTTACTGATGAAGAAATCGAAGAATACCGGAAGAATCTGCCGGAATTGCCGGAAGTCCGCCGGGAACGTTATGTTCAGGATTACGGATTGACCCCGTATGATGCCCAGATCATCACGATGGAACGGGGATATGCTGCATACTTTGAAAAAGCGGCAGCAAAATCCGCAGTTCCGAAACTGGTTGCCAACTGGTTTATCACTGATTTGCTCCGTTTGCTGAATGAAAATTCCGTAGATATTGCAGATTGCAAGATTGCCCCGGAACAGCTTGCGGCACTTGTTGATCTGATTCAGGCTGGCACAATCAACGGTAAAACGGCGAAAACGGTGTTTGAAGATATGTTCCAGACCGGAGAAAATCCCGGCGATATTGTGAAAGCCAAAGGTTTGGTTCAGGTGTCCGATGAATCTGCGGTTGCCGCCTTTGTGGATCAGGTGATTGCAAATAATCCGGCACAGGTGGAACAGTATAAATCCGGCAAAGCCAACGTGATTCAGTTCTTCATTGGTCAGACAATGAAATTGAGTAAAGGTAAAGCGAATCCGCAATTGGTTCAGAAATTGGTCAAAGAACGTTTAGGTTGACCTTTTTATAAACAATATAAGGATGATTCAACAATGAAAATTGCAGCACAAATGTATTCTGTCCGTCAGTCCATTGCCGAAAAAGGTTACGGCTATGCACTGAAAGAGTTGGCTCGTATGGGGTTCACCGCAGTGGAACATGCCGGTGGATTTGTGGAATTCGATAATAAAATCGGCGATCTCCGCAAATTCATGGATGATCTTGGTGTATCCATGATCGGTACCCATGTCGGCGGTGATGTGTATGATGATCCGGAAAAGCTCAAAGCAGCAGTGGATACTTATGCCGCACTCGGTGCAAAATACATCATTGACCCGTGGGATGGCCGCGCGATGTCTCTGGATACCGTCCATGCTTTTGCTGACAAACTCAATGAAGTTGCAGAAATTTTGAAACCCTACGGCATGTATTGCGGTTATCACAACCATACCAAGGAATTCAAAGCCTGGGATGAAAATGGCAAATCTCTGTGGGAAATCCTTGCAGAAAATACCTCTGCGGATGTCGTTCTGGAATTGGATTGCGGTTGGGCTGCTGTCGCCGGATATTGTCCTTCCTGTATGGTTCGTAAATACCCGGGCAGAGGCAAAGTCCTGCACTTCAAACCTGCTGTACTGGATCAGCACCGCGATTTGGGTAAGATCCCGGTCATCGGCAAAGATTCCGTGGCATGGAAAGATGTGATCTGTGCTGCAAAAGAAGTTGCCGGTACCGAAGCGATTATTGTGGAACAGGAAGAATATCTGCCTGACACAACAGACATTGCTTCCATTGAAGAATCCTGCAAAGGTTTGCTGAAACTGGTGTGATGATTCGCTTTTATTTCGAATAAAACAGGGCGCTGTTGCAATACCTCAAAACTTTATCGGGATACAAGATTCAGTTTTTTACGTTATGAGAGGACAGTATGAAATTGCGTTTCGCTTTTTCATACTGTCTTTTTGCATGGATCCGATGGAAAATGGCAAAGGCGATACCGGGGACGAAGCCGCCGACATGTGCCATATATGCCACGCCGCCGCCAGCCGCTTTTGCGGTAAGAAATCCCATTGCGACTTGATACAGAAACCACAGTGCCGCTGCACCCCATGCCGGAATGGCAAACCAGCGGTAGAATAAAAAGATGCGGTACATAAATGTGATTCGCACCTGGGGAAAACTTACGGCATAACAGGCGATGATGCCGGAAATGAAACCGCTGGCTCCGATACACGGAATCGTGGATGCCGGATCAAAAAAGGTATGTGTTAAAGTCGCACACAAGCCGGAAATAAGAATCAGAATAAGATATTTTATTCTGCCCATCAAATCTTCCACATTATCGCCGAAGATAAGAAGAAAATACATGTTCCCGATCAGGTGTCCAATGCCGCCATGGAGAAACATGGATGTGATAAAGGTCAACCCGCCGTGCCGTGTCCATTGTGCCGGAATATATCCCCAGCTGTTGATGATATTTCTGTAATCTGTCAGGGACAGAATGAAAACAGCAATACAGAGCAGGGCAGTGCCCCAGGTCAGTAAGGGATATCCGGTTTTAGCCGGTGCATTTTTCTCCACAGGCAAGCCCAGCAGGGCAGGGAGATATTGCCATGCGGAATCGGGTTCGGCACTTTCGTTATCTGTATCCAGTAACGGACGTTTTTCGCTTGCTCTGTATTTTTTTGTACTTTGCGGCGGGAGATTTCTTACAGCCGGGGCAACGTTTTCTTGTGTTTTCTGTGGTATGGATTCCAATTCACCGGGATCAAACCAAATGAATTGACAGGCGGTACAGACATCAATTTCAACGTTGTTTTTTGTGGTTGGATTTTGTACGGAAACGAGACTCATTTTTTGTTTGCAGCATGGGCAAATGCCGCCCAACGGGTAGGCACTGAATTTTGCCTGGTACCAAAGCGCATTGACAAATTGATCGCCGGAGGAGAGCCCACGCAAAGCGGAAAGTGTTACTCCCTGACTGTGACAATGTTCACATTGAAAGACTAATTTTCCTTTGACGATTTTGTTTTTTAACAGATGTCCGCATCGCAAACAATTCATAATGACCGTTATCCTATTTTAGTCCAGGCTGTGTGCGTTACCGCTTTTCCTTCCGCCATCCATTGTCGTTCAAATTCAGTTTTAATATCGGCAACATCACTGATTTCGCCGCCTTCCCGGAACAGACCGGATCCTTTGATATTGGCAGTGCCCTGTTCCAGATAAGGAACATCATCGGTTGCAAAATGGAATACGCCGCCGGGTTTGAGAACGCGTGCGATCTGCATCATGAAATCGGAACTGAGGAGACGGTGTCCTTTATGTTTTGCTTTCGGCCACGGATCGGGACAGAGCAGATGAAGCCGGTCAAGCGAGTTATCCGGGAGGATGATGGAAACGAGATGTCTGGCTTCCACGCGGAAGAAAAAGAGATTGCCGGGATTCTGATTGCGTTCAGATTTCCGTGCGACTTTACGTAGTCTACCCATCATGACATCGGCAGCGAAGACGATGCGTTCGGGATATCTGGCGGCGAGAGCGACAGCGAAATCGCCTTTTCCGCAACCGAGATCCAGTTCCAGCGTTTTCTGTGTGATTCCGGGGAGGAAATCGTCCAGCGTCAAATATTGTTCGTTAAGGATAAAGAAATTATCCTGGGGGAGAGCATGTTTTTTTGTCATAATATGGAACTTTCTTTCAAATTTTTTATCTTATATAAATATATCACAAAAAAATAAATTTGCAATTATGAAAAGTCGTGCTATAGTATTATTATTATGAAAATACTTGTTATGAATGGACCGAATCTGCAGCTTCTCGGGCGCAGAAAAGCGGAATTTTACGGGACCCGGACACTTCCGGAGATTGAAACGATGCTGCAGAATGTTGCGGCAGAGTTGGGTGTGGACTTGGAATTCATGCAAAGCAATCATGAAGGTGTGCTGGTCGATCGTGTTGCTGCGGCGATCACGGATGGTACAGATGGAATTGTGATCAACCCGGCAGCATATACTCATACAAGTATTGCATTGCGCGATGCATTGGAGGCGGCACGGATACCGGCTGTGGAAGTGCATTTGAGCAATGTCGCATCCCGCGATGAGTTCCGGAAATTGTCATTGACTGCACCGATGTGTATCGGGCAGATTACCGGCTTGGGTGCGGATGGGTATGAGTGGGCATTGCGCGCACTTGTACGTTACCTTGTTTCCAAAAAGATGAATGAATAAACCAACAGAAAGAACAAATGAGGCTGCACGATGAAGATTGAAGAAATCAAGACAATCGTAAAATTAATGTCGGAAAATGATTTGACCGAATTCAAAATCGAATCAGAAGATATGACATTGTGTCTCCGCCGCGGTTCTGTTGCCGCTCCGATTATTGCTCAACCTGTTGCAGCTCCGGCTCCTGCAATTATTCCTGCCGCTGCTGCTGCTGCACCTGCCGCCGCACCTGCTGTTGCTGCACCTGCCGCTGCTCCCGTTGCTTCAGAAGCCAAACCTGACAAAAACAAGATCATCGAATCTCCGATCGTCGGTACTTTTTATCGTGCCGGTGCTCCCGGTGCAGAACCGATGGTAAAAGTTGGTTCCAGAGTGGATTCTGAAACTGTAGTCTGCATTGTGGAAGCAATGAAAGTGATGAATGAAATCAAAGCAGAAAAGAGCGGCGTTGTGAAAGAAATCCTGGTGGAAAATGGCCAGCCGGTGGAATTCGGTCAGCCGCTTTTTGTTTTGGAATGATGAATTTCGCTGTTTGAACCCTGAGAGGTTTTGAATTATGTTCAATAAAGTTTTAATTGCCAACCGCGGTGAAATCGCTCTCCGGATCATCCGGGCATGTAAAGAGTTAGGGATCAAATCTGTTTTGGTTTATTCCAAAGCGGATGAAGACAGTTTGCCCGTCCGCCTTGCCGATCAGGCAGTGTGTATCGGTCCCGCTCCTTCCACACAGAGTTATCTCCTGATCGAACGGATCATCAGTGTTGCTGAGATTTGTGATGTGGATGCTGTTCACCCCGGTTATGGTTTTCTTGCAGAAAATGCACATTTTGCAGAAGTTTGCAAAAGCTGCAATATTACATTTATCGGCCCCACTCCGGAACAGATGTCCGCTATGGGGGATAAGGCGGTTGCCCGTGAAACCATGAAAAAGGCCGGTGTGCCGATCACTCCCGGAAGTAACGGGATTGTAGATACCGAAGAAAAAGCACTCACCATCGCCCGTAAACTCAAATATCCGGTGATCGTCAAAGCATCCGCTGGCGGCGGCGGACGCGGGATGCGTACTGCTCATAACGACCACAGTCTTGTGCAGGCATTCCATCAGGCACGTACGGAAGCTCTCAATGCTTTCGGTAACGGGGATGTATATATTGAAAAATTCATTGAGAATCCGAAACATATTGAAGTTCAGATCCTCGGTGATAAATATGGTAATGTGATCCACCTTGGTGAACGTGACTGCTCCATGCAGCGCCGTCATCAGAAGTTGATCGAAGAATGTCCGTCTCCTTCCATTTCTCCTGCATTGCGCAAGAAAATGGGAGAAGCTGCAGTGAAAGCCGCTAAAGCCGTGAATTATTCCAGCGCAGGAACCATTGAATTCCTGCTTGGTTCCAATGATGAATTCTATTTCATGGAAATGAATACCCGCGTTCAGGTGGAACATACCATTTCTGAAATGATCAGTGGTGTTGATATCATTAAAGAACAGATCCGTGTTGCAGCCGGTGAACGGCTCAGTCTGACACAGAAACAGGTTCAATTGACCGGACATGCGATCGAATGTCGTATCAATGCTGAAGATCCTTACCGGAATTTTGCGCCGTGTCCGGGTTTGATTTCTTTTTATGCTCCTCCGGGAGGATTCGGTGTGCGCGTGGATTCCCACGTATACTGTGGCTATCGAATTCCGCCGCATTATGACAGCATGATCGGGAAATTGATTGTGTATGCACCGACCCGTCAGGAAGCATTGGCACGCTGTCGCCGTGCGTTGGAAGAATATTTGATTGAAGGTGTACAGACAACGATTCCGTTTGAACAGTTTATCCTTGATACCAAAGATTTCCGGGAAGGAAATTATGATACCGGTTTTATTGAACGGTTGATGAAGGATGGACTTTTTGAGAAGAAAACTCAAAATTAATTGAGAGGTGAATATGGCGGAAATGAATAATGTGAAAAAGGTTGCAACAGAAGCTGTTGCAGTGATGGCAAATCCGTCACCTGCTGGTGCAGGGGATTTGATTATCCATGAAGGCGCAGTTGCTACGATTATCAAACGTGCTGCATTGAGTGTGAAAGGTGTTTCCCGTTTTGCCGGCAGCAGTTTCGTTGATAATATTGCGGAAATCGTTCGCAGTAAAAAGATTCAGGATCGTTCCATTGCGTTGAGATTGAGTTCCACTGCTATCAGTATGGATCTTTCTCTGTACGCTTTTTGGGGTGCAACTCTGCCCCAAGTCGCTTCCGAAGTCAAGAGCGTTGTTTCCCAGGCGGTACTTGATATGACAGGTATCCCCGTGGACAAGATCAATATTAATTTCCGCGGCATGGATGAAGAAACTGCGCAGGAAACAGAACAAGGAGAACAAGAATGACAGTTGAAGAAAATATGGATGTGAATGCCCCTGTCGCCGCCGATTCCATTATTTCCGGTGATGTCAGAGTTCATGAAAGTGTTTTGGCATCAATCGCCAGAAAATCTGTTTTGGCAGTTCCCGGTGTGATTCGTCTTTCCGGCAGCAGTTTGATTGACAATATTGCAGAAATCGTTGGCAGTCGCAAAACGTTTGACCGTGCGATTGTGATCGGTGTTTCCGATGAAGGTATTACTTTGGAAGTCCGTATTATTGTTAAATACGGCGAGAAAGTCCCTGCTGTGGCAGCTGCGGTTCAGAAAAATATCATTGATGATATTACCCGTCTTACCGGAATGAATGTTGTTCGTGCTGATGTGGTTGTGATGGATCTGGAAGATAATGCGGAAGTGCAGGAAGATGCCGGCACAGAGGAATCTTCTGTTCTGTCTGCGGCATCTTTTGTGGAATAATTTTTTCATTAACCGGAGAGATTTCCTATGATGAATGGAATAAAGGAATATTTTGCATTCTGTATTGATTTTTACAATTGCCATCCTTTTCTTACCGGCGTTGTCATTACTTTGCTCGGTGTGTTATTTTTCTCTTTGATTGCAGAAGGAATATTGATGTACCGCCGTGCCCGCAAGGTTAAATTTCTTTCTTTTGAAATTTCAAGTGGTACGGTGCATGTCAGTGTCCGTTCCATTGAAGGCTTGGTGCGGATGATCTGCAAAGATTTTCCGGAATTCAATTTAGGAAATATTCATTTGTCACGGCGCAAAGGAAATGTGATCCTTCATCTTTCCGTTGAATATGTTTATGGCGGCCGCAATTTACTTGCGGCTTCCACAGCCCTTGAAGATCGTATATTTAATGATCTCAAGTCCATTCTCGGGGTTGATGATGTCTCCAGAGTCATGTTGCAAGTGCGGAATTCCCGTACAGCAGGCGAGGAAAGTGCAGATACGTTGCGTGCTGTTGAAATTATCCCGGATGAACAATAAGTCCGGTCATGCAGTCCGAAAATGTAATTTTGCCCATGTTTCTTTTGAACATGGGTTTTTCGTTTTAAAAAAGAGGCAATTTCAAAAGTCTTCAAAAATGCCTGAAAACTCTTGTTGAGATCTGAAAACGGAGCGTTTGAGGTGGTTACCCTCTTGGGTAGCCACGCCTTGTCGCGGCATAGCCGTATGGCGACGCCGGAACAAACTACCATTTCCATCTCTTCAACAATCCTTTTTCAGTCAAATTTTGCCGGACTATTGAAATTACCTCAAAAAAATATTTGAATTTTCTGGATTACTTTAGTAATCCATTGTATTTAAATTAGAAAAACGACTTGACTTTTAGAATACAGCGTTTATTTTAAAAGGATAATAAGAAAAATACGGTGCAAAGTACCGTTATCCTTTTTGCGAATTTATCAATTATGGAAAGTCTTAGAGAAAATGGAAAAGAAACTGGTTATTGTAGAGTCTCCGGCAAAAGCCAAGACCATCGGTAAAATTCTCGGGAAAGATTATATTATCCGTGCATCCATGGGCCATATCCGGGATTTGCCGGAACGTGCGTTTGGTGTGGATATTGCAAATGGTTTTCAACCGCAATATGAAGAAAACAAATCCCGCAGTAAAAATCTTTCTGATTTGAAAAGTGCGGCGAAAGCGGCAAATGAAATCTTTCTGGCGTCCGACCCGGACCGCGAAGGAGAAGCGATTTCCTGGCATTTGCGGGAAGTTCTTTCCAAATTGAATAAAAAAGCTCCGTTCCGCCGGGTCAGCTTCCATGAAATCACACGGTCTGCCATCGAAAAGGCATTTGAACAGCCGGGTGATGTGGATATGAATCTGGTGGATGCACAGCAGGCACGCCGTGTCCTTGACCGTATTGTGGGTTATCTGATCAGTCCGCTGCTCTGGACCCGTATTGAACGCGGTGTCAGTGCCGGTCGTGTTCAATCTGTTGCCTTGCGTCTTGTTTGTGAACGGGAACGGGAAATTCAGGCATTCATTCCCAAAGAATATTGGAATTTTGAAGCAGAGTTTCTCCCCGAATCCGCAAAAGAATCGTTTCGCGCGAAATTGGCAAAGATTGATGGCGGCAAATTTGAAATCAACAATCAGGCGGATTCCGATGCTGTTCTTAAATCCGTCCGCAGTGTCGCTTCCTGGAAAGCCGCTTCCATTGATATTCAGCCACGCAAAAAATATGCTCCGCCTCCGTTTATCACCAGTACCCTGCAGCAGGCAGCAAGTTCGGCTCTCGGTTTTTCTGCCAGTCAGACTATGCGGATTGCCCAGCAGCTTTATGAAGGTATTGATACCGGAAATGGTCCCGTTGGTTTGATTACTTACATGCGTACTGACGCCGTCGCGGTTGCTGCTGAAGCACAGAACGCATGCCGTAAATTTGTCGCTTCCAGTTATGGTCCCGATTTTATTCCGGAAAAACCGAACTTCTACCGTTCCAAAAACAATGCACAGGGTGCGCATGAAGCGATCCGCCCGACAGATGTGAATATCACACCGGAATCTATCCGGTCCAGTCTCGATTCCCAGCAGTATAAATTGTATCTCTTGATCTGGCGTCGTTTTGTGGCAAGTCAGATGTCACCTGCCCGACAGGAACGTACCACGGTACAGGTGGAGGGAACCGCGGTCGATCAGCATACCTATTCTTTCCGTGCCTCTGCGACAGTCACAAAATTCTCCGGTTATTTGCGTGCCTGGGATATTGTGGAAGAAGGTGCTGCCGGTGATGATGACGACGATGAAAACCGTTATGCGGCAGTTCTCGGTGCAATCCGGGAAAATCAGATTTGCCGGAATATAGATTCCTCCGCAGAACAGAAATTTACAGAACCTGCTCCCCGGTATTCCGAAGCAACATTGATCAAAGAATTGGAATTGAACGGTATCGGCCGTCCTTCCACCTATGCGACGATCGTCAATACCATTCAGACCCGTCATTATGTGGAAAAAGAAAAGGGGAAACTGATTCCCACAGATCTCGGATTCCGGATCAATGATTATCTGATTGAAAGTCTGCCGGAATTGTTCCAGGTCGGTTTTACCGCCGATATGGAAAATCTGTTGGATAATGTGGAAGAAGGTAAAGTTCAGTGGACCCAGATGCTCAGTGATTTTTATGACAAGTTTTCTCTCTGGCTTCAGGCGGCAAAGGATAAAGGGGCACCCCCGACAGAAAAGACCGTTGCGCTTCTGAAGCAATTGGAAAATGTCACCCAGTGGGAAAAAATTGAAAAAACGCCGGGACATCGTGCGTTCAATGAACAGCGTTTCTTCAAATCCATTCAGGAAAAATTCAAAAAAGATTCTAAAATTTCCGAAAAACAATGGGATGCGCTCCTTGCCCTGGCTGTGAAATATCGTGCTATCCTGCCTATGCTGGATGAAACGGCAAAGACGACCGGGTTTGCGGATGAATTGCAGGCTGCTGAAGAAAAAATCCGTTCCCGTCAGGCTGAATTTGAAGAACGGCAGGCAAAACGGGAAGCGGCACAGGCGGCTGCTCCGGCGCAACCGGGTATTGATCGTATCTTTGAAGCTATGAAAAATATCAAATGGCAGCCGTCGGAAAAACGCCGTGGCAGAGAATTTGATGACAGCAAATTTTTTGAATCTTTGCGGAAACAGTCCGAAGCCGGTAGAGCTCTTTCTGAAAAACAATTGGCAGCTTTAGGAAAAATCTTTACAGAATATGAAGATCAGATCCCTGCCAGCCGTGAATTGGCTCCTCTCCTCGGGATGGAAGTCAAAAACGAAGAAAGTGCAGTCGACAGTGACGAAAAACGCAAACAGGTGGATGATTTGCTCCGGGCATTTGAAAAAGTCACCCAGTGGGCAGAGCCGGTGAAACGCGGCAGATATGTTTACGATGATAAAGAATTTGTTGCTTCTATCCGGAAACAGGCAGCTGCCGGAAAGGTTCTTTCTGATAAACAGGTGGCAGCTTTGAACCGTTTGGCGGCAAAATATTCTCTTTAATTTTTGGAGTTTCCGGCTTAATGCGAAAAATTTTTGAAATTTTTTTGAAAAAAGACTGGAAAAATCATAGAAAACGTGCTATATTATACCTCATTTCAGGCATAGTATGCTCTGTGATTGGTCCGACGGGATCGGTTGCAGCAGCAGAACAGAATGAAATGAAACAACTTGCGAAAGCTGAGTTGAGCGGTTCCGGGACCGAGAACATTCACAACCCGGCTGCAAAAAACAATGGTAAAACATGGTTGAAGCGGTCGAAACTTGAAGATGCTCGGAAAGTGAATCGTTTAGCTGACTTCGAAAAGGAAAATCAGAGACTGCGTCTTGAAAATGAACATCTCTGGAATCAATTGGCTGAAATGCGCAATAGATTGAAGCGCATGGAAAAGAATGTTAAGTCAAAAGAAACCGAAGAAGATGCTCTGATCAATGAAACAGCGATGATCGAAGCAGAATTGCTGCAATTACGGAAAGCGCTTGATGCAGAACGGAAAAAACGGCAGAATGTTGAATCCTCCAGAAGAGAAACAGCAGAACAGAATATCTTTGTTCTTCGCAAGGAGCTGATTGATACCCTCGGAAAGCGTTCAGCAGATTTGAAACGGCTGAAGCAGTTGGAAATGAGTGTTGCATCAATTCTTGATACGATGAATCCGGTTTATATGGGCAGTCGTGAGATGGAATTGGCGGAAACGCTGGAATTGGCACTGCGAAGCGGTAAAAAATTGTCTGGTAAAAGCGTGGTTGCAGTAGATAAAATGTTGCAATTGCTGCCGGATATCAAGATGGATGAAGTGGAACGTGCAAAATTCCGTATTCAATTGGAAGAACTCCGGTCGTTGGCTGTGAGTTTTGTCCGGTTGGATCAGGATCCGGGTAAAGCAAAAAGAATCGACGAATGCAGAGTTCTGGAAGTGAATGAAGGTCTGCGTTTGGTAATTCTCTCCGCCGGTTATCGCAATGGAATCAGGGTGAACTTGACATTGTATGCGGATAACGAACGGAAAACACCGCTGCGAATTGTAGCAGTAAGACCGTTTGTGAGTGCGGCTTTACCGGAAACTGGTGGTCTGGAAGGTTTGATTCCGGGTATGAAGGTCAGAAGAAATCGCTAAGGAAGATGTTAAAACGTCTATCGAAATACGAACAACAACAAACATGAAGGGTAAGTCATGGAAGTTCGGGCAGTAACAAAGTACGTCCGTATCTCGCCGTTGAAGGCGCAGGATTTCTCCCACGTAATTCAGGGGAAACCGGCGTTGGAAGCATTGGCGATAGCGGAGCTCAGTCCGAGAAAGGCAGCGCGCCTTTTCGCAAAGACATTGCGAAGCGCACTGGCGAATGCGGAAAACAATCATGAACTCAAGAAAGAAGCGCTGAAGGTGAAGCAGGCGGTCGCAAATCCGGGACCGATGCTGAAACGGTTCCGTCCCAAAGCGCGCGGCATGGCCGGCCGTATCCGGAAACGTATGAGTCACTTCACCGTGATCCTCACAGACGAATAAGAAAGGATCTTATTGTGGGTCAAAAGGTAAATCCGATTGGGCTGAGATTAGCCCTGAACAAGAATTGGAGTTCTCTCTGGTTCGCCAGAAAAGAAAACTTCGGCAATTGGTTGCATGAAGACGCGGTCATCCGCAACCACATCGTTAAAAATTATGGCAACGCCGCGATTGCCAAAGTACTCATCGAACGTTACGTCAACCGCGTACGTGCCACGATTTATTCCGGTCATCCGGGCGTGCTCCTTGGTAAAAAAGGTGCTGACCTGGAAAAACTGCGCGAAGAAGTCAGCAAACTTCTGAGCAAAGGCCAGGAACTTCTGGTGGATGTAGTAGAAGTAGCCCAGCCGGAAACATGCGCCCAGTTGGTCGCAGAAGATGTTGCCCGTCAGCTGGAACGTCGTATCGGCTTCCGCCGTGCGATGAAAAAAGCAATCCAGTCCGCAATGGAACTGGGTGCTGAAGGTATCAAGATCCAGTGCTCCGGCCGTCTTGGAGCAGCGGAACTTGCCCGTACGGAGCAGTATAAAGAAGGTCGTACACCGCTTCATACGCTCAAAGCACATATTGATTATGGATTCACAGAGGCCAACACCACTGCTGGTAAAATCGGGGTGAAGGTCTGGATTTGTCACAAAGAACCTACGGAGGTTATGCAAAATGCCGTCAATGCCAAAAAGAGTAAAGCACAGAAAGGTGCAGCGCGGTAATAACGCGGGCCTTTCTCAAAGATGCAATGAACTGGACTTCGGCGAGTTCGGATTGCAGACCCTCGACCGGGCCTATCTCACCGCCAACCAGATCGAAGCAGCTCGTGTTGCTATTACACGTCACATGAAACGCCACGGTAAAGTTTGGATTCGTGTATTCCCTTACAAACCGTGCACAAAGAAACCCTTGGAAGTCCGTATGGGTAAAGGAAAAGGTAACGTGGAATTCTGGGTCGCTCCGATTCAGCCCGGCCGTGTTCTTTTCGAAGTAAGCGGATGTTCTGAAAATGTTGCCAGAGAAGCAATGAGTCTCGCAGCTTCCAAACTGCCGATCCGTTGCCGGTTCCTCAGCCGCGTGGCATCTGTGTAAGTCAAGGATGATCGAATTATGAAAATGAAACAGATTAAAGAAATGACTAACGAAGAACTGGATCGTCAGATCGAAGAATTCCGCAAGGAAAAATTCAATCTTCGTGCACAGTCCAAACGCGGTCAGCTGGAAAGCACTGCAAAAGTCAAACAGACGCGCCGGGACCTGGCAAGAGCCTTGACTGAAAAGAATGCCCGCGCTGCAAAGGCCTGATAACGAGAAACGGGAAACCGAATTATGACAGAAGCAAATGAAACAAATACTGTGGAACAGGCACAGGTCCGGGGTAACCGGAAAACGAGAGTCGGTAAAGTGGTCAGCGACAAGCAGTCCAAAACGATCATCGTTGAAATCCTGAGCCGTGTTGCTCACAAGCGTTACAAAAAAGTCGTGAAGTCCCGCGTTCGTTATGCGGCTCATGATGAAAACAACGAAGCCAAAATGGGCGATATGGTCCGTATTGGCGAAACCAGACCTCTGAGCAAGAATAAACATTGGCGGCTCATTGAGATCATCAGCCGCGGCGAATAAGAGCCGCGAGGAGAATATAGAATGGTACAGATGCAAACCAATATGGAAGTCGCTGACAATTCCGGCGCAAAACGCATCACTGTGATCACGGTCCTTGGACAGCGTAAGTCCATCGCCCATGTCGGTGATATCGTTACAGCTGCTGTGAACGAAGCGATTCCCGGCGGCAACGTCAAAAAAGGCGATGTCGTGAAAGCTGTTATCGTCCGCACCGCAGCCAAGATCCGTCGTCCTGATGGTTCTTACCTGAAATTTGACTCAAATGCCGCGGTGATCATTGACGATCAGAAGAACCCGAAAGGGACTCGTATTTTTGGTCCTGTCGCCCGTGAATTGCGCGACAAGAACTTCAACAAAATCATCTCGCTTGCTCCGGAGGTGCTCTGATGAATACTGTTAACAAATGCGCAAAGCATTACCATGTCAAAAAGAACGACACGGTCGAAGTCATCAGCGGCAGCTGGAAGGGCAATAAGGCCAAAATCACCGCGATCCTGAAAAAGAAAGACCGCGTTGTTTTGGAAATGATGGACCTTTCTGATGCGGCTAAAGAACGTATCGGAAAACGTACCCTCAAGAAAAGTGCGGCTAACCCCAACGGCGGTCTTGTTGACCGTTCCGTTTCCACCCATGTTTCCAATGTCCGGAAACTGGATGAAGCAGTCGCTGACAAGGCGTGAGAACGGAGAGTGCGAAAATGTCGGACATGAAAAAACATTACAATGAAGTCGTTCGTCCTGAGCTGATGAAGAAGCTGGGATTGACGAATGTCATGCAGATTCCGAAGCTGCAGAAAATTGTCATCAGCACCGGTATCGGCACCAAAATGGATAAAGATGCGTTCACTGAAGCACGTACACACATCCAGGCACTGACTGGTCAGTATCCGGTTGTTTGCAAAGCGAAAAAGAACGTTGCCAACTTCAAACTCCGCGTGGGTCAGCCCTGCGGTATGATGGTCACCCTCCGCGGCGACCGCATGTACCAGTTTATTGACCGTTTGGTTCACAACGCCTTCCCGCGTATCCGCGACTTCCGCGGTATTCCGAAGAAGGGTTTTGACCATGTGGGCAATTACAACCTGGGTGTGCCGGATGTTTCGATCTTCACCGAAATTGACTTGGACAAGATCAAATATCCTCTCGGACTCAACATCACATTTGTGACTACTGCGAAAACCGATGCAGAAGCCAAAGAACTTTTGGCTCTGATGGATTTCCCGTTTGCACACTGATAAGGAGCTATTGAATTATGGCCAAGAAATCCCTGATTAACAAGCAGCAGCGCGGGTCCAAATTTGCAGTTCGCAATTACAATCGCTGTATCAACTGCGGAAGACCCCGTGCTTTCATCCGCAAATTCAAACTGTGCCGCATTTGCTTCCGTGAAATGGCCTCCGCAGGCCGTATCCCGGGTGTGGTAAAAGCGAGCTGGTAAGAGAAAGGTCAATTACACAATGAGTATGCAAGATCCCATTTCGGATATGCTGACCCGTCTCCGCAACGGCTCCATGTCGATGCAGAAACAGGTTGTCATGCCCTCTTCCGCTATGAAAGCGGCAATTGCCAAAGTCTTGAAAGACGAAGGTTACATTGCTGACTATGCAGTGGAAGGTGATGTCAAAAAAGTTTTGACAATCCAGATGAAATATTATAACCGCCAGTCCGTCATCGAGGACCTTCAGCGTGTTTCCAA
>JAFVSW010000148.1 GCA_017503545.1 Lentisphaeria bacterium
CAGCCACCGCGATGACGGCGTTTCGGTAGAAACGGACGGCATCGTGGTGGCAATGACATTCCCGGAAACATCATTGCATTGGCGAATATGTCATTCCGTGCCGGAACGCCATATCCGTCAATGCCGGTCTTGGTCAATGTCGTTCAATGTCTTATCCCCAGGGTTACGCTGCGTTTTTCAAAGATAAAAAAATCCGCCATAACAGGAGTTATGACGGATCGTGAATAATCAGGTTAAATTGCAATCAAATTACTTGATAACAACTTCCTTGCCGGCTTCCGCAGAACGGTAAATACCATCCAGCATTTTCTGAACACCAAGACCGATTTCGCCGGATGCACGCAGCGGTGTGCCTTTCAAGCAGCCGTCAACCCAGTTCTGGAGTTTCCGTGTGAACATCTCCGTCCAGTCAACGCCGGGTATATAAGCCGGTGTCATATTGAACATGGAATCGTGCATGTCAGTATAGATCACGGCATCTTCCCAGGAGCAGCCGCCTTCCGTACCCATAGCAGTGAAGTTCATGATGTCGTTCTGACCGATGTGTGCAGCAAAGCTGGATTCGATCTGGAGGATGGCACCGTTATCAAAACGGATCTGACCGATTGCCAAGTCTTCCACCGTGTATGTCTTGTAATCCCAGTTGGGCCAGCTGCTGCGGACTTTTGTCTTTTCTTCTTTGTTACCGATGTATGTCCAGCAGTTACCGCTGGCAGCGACAGGCTTCGGAGAACCCATGAAGTCCCACGCAGCTTCCAGAATGTGTACGCCGATATCGATCATCGGACCACCACCCTGGAGATCTTTCTGACCGAATACACCCCAGTTCGGAATACCGCGGCGACGGAGAGCCTGGCATTTGACGAACATGATGTTGCCGAAACGGCCTTCATCGCGAGCCTGAAGCAGAGCTTTGGAGTTATCGCGGTAACGCTGCTGGAAACCAACGGAGAGTTTCACGTTTTTCTTCTTGGCTGCGGCGATCATTTTTTCGCATTCTGCGGGAGTCATAGCCATCGGTTTTTCAACCATGGCATGGCAGCCGAAGTTACAGGCATCAACAACAGGAGCGCAGTGTACGCCGTTGGGAGTACAGACGTCGACAGCATCCGGTTTGATTTTCTTGAGCATTACGTTCCAATCTTTGAAGAGAGCGTTTTTCGGGATGCCCCAGTTTTCGTGCATACCATCAAGACGTTCCTGCAAGATATCAACGCCGGCGACGATTTCAACTTCCGGGATGTTTTTGTAGGCTTTCATGTGTGCCTGAGCAATACCACCGCAGCCGATAATTGCTACACGAAGTTTTTTACCTTTGAATTTGGCTTTTTTGCCTTCCATTTTGGTTGAAACACTTACTGCCATTTTCTTTACTCCTCTATTTGGGTTTATTGGTTGTTATCTGGTTGATTATGTATAAGCAAAACTACACAGCTTGCTTTGATTGCTTCTTTCCTGCCGACTGCATCCAGACCTTCCCCCGTTTTCGCCTTGATAGAAATACGGCTGATGTCTGTTTGCATAATCCGCGCAAGATTTTCACGCATCGGAAGAATATAAGGGGCAAGCTTCGGTTCCTGTGCTTCAATCGTCATATCCAGATTACCGAGGCTCCAGCCCGCAAAAGCAGTGTGAGATAATGTCGAGGTCAAAAGAAATTCGCCCGCAGCACCTTTGTATGCCGGGTCTGTATCAGGAAAGAAATGTCCGATATCCCCTAATGCCAATGCTCCGATCAACGCATCAATCAGTGCATGAATCGCGACATCCGCATCGCTATGCCCAAGCAATCCGCCGAGACGACAGGGGATTTTGCATCCGCAAAGAAACAGATCACGTTCCGGCGCAAACCGGTGTATATCGTTACCGTATCCTATACGAATCGGATTCATGTGATCTGTATCCTGCGATCAAAAATGCCGTCACAAAGACCGGCATTTATTTTATATTACTGTGCTTTGTTTCCTCTGCCGGTGGGAACGGTAATGCGGCAGTTGGACATGAGCCAGTGTTCGTATTCGAGCATTACGTTATTGCGTTTTTCCATGAGGAACATTTCACGGATCTGAGCATTGGATTTCATGGTCGCCAATTCTTTTGCATCTGCATTTTTGCGGGAATCCATGAATGCCATCACAACAACACCGCTTTCCTGACGGGATACGGAAAGTTTACCTGCCGGAGTATCAAACAGAATACCGCGCAAATATGCTGTGTTCGGGTTGCTTTCCAACATGATCCGGGTAACATCTGCCGGGAATTTCATCACATTACCGTGATGTTTCTTTGCCAATGCTTCCAAATCTTTTGCAGGATTTTTAGATTTTGCCATGTCTGCACGGAATTTTGCAGCAGCAAAAGGAACCAGATCTCTGGCTTTCTGCAGGCGGAATGCCTGTTCGGCTTTTGCACGGGCTTCCACATAGGTCACATCGTCTTTCTTATCGAACTTCGTCAACATGACAACGTAAATACCTTTTTCGCCGCGGACAGCATTGGTGACAGAACCAACATTTTTCAACATGGTCAACGCACGGACAACGGCAGCATCAACTTTTCCGCCAACTGTTTCCACGGTCACATCTTTGACCGGAATCAATTTCATTTTCATTTTAGCGGCAAGAGCACGGAAAGATGCTTCCGGAGCCGCTTTGTATTCATCGGTTTTTCTGAGTTTGATGAATTCAGCACGGAACTTGCTCATGGCTGCATCAGAACCGGATACATCCAAATCGGAAAGAGCTTTTGCAATTTCTTTTTTGACTGCGTTGAACGGTTTCACTTTGCCGTTTTTGTCTTTGTACTGATCTTTATTCTTTTCATAATGTTCTTTCACTGCTGCGGCTGCTGCCGGTTTCTTGTAATCCGCATTCATTGCAGCAACAGCAATACCGGAATATTTTGCCGGAGGAAGAAAGTTCATCTTATTGGCTTCAAAGAATTTCTTCAGTTCATCTTCTTTGAATTTCACTTCGCCGGTCAAAGTGAACGGAACAAATTGAATAAAGCGGAAAGTGAGTTTTTCAAATTTTTCTTTCAGCATCCGGTCGAATTCCGCATCGGAAAGCGTAACATTGCTGGTGACAACGTTGCTCAATTTTTCAGCACGGAGAATTTCGCGCAACGCAGATTCATAATCTGTGCAGGAATACCCCATGGGTTCCAACTGTTTTCTCTGGAAGTTTTCATAAAGAGCAGGAGAGAATTTACCTTTTTCCTGGAAATACGGAATACCGCGAATAGCATCTGCCAATTCTTTATCGGAAACATTGGCACCCATTTTGTCAGCGGCTTTCTTGCGAACGGCAAAGACAAATGCCTGTTCCTGATTGATTTCGTTGCCGAAATTGATCAGGGAAAGTTCCCGCATGGCGGTACGGATATCGCCATATGTCACCGGTTCATCAAAAAAGACACCGTATTGCGATTTGTCACCGGTTCCGTTCCCGAAGAATAAGGATCCATCAACACCCGGAGTAAAAAACCAAACGAAGGAGACGATGATGACGGCGGTGAAGATTCCAAACAAGATCTTGCTGTGTTTGACGAGCACATTGTTCATTCTCTGAATCAACATAAAAATTACCTTTGATTGCTGTATGATTAAACTTAATTTAAACGACGTAATTATTACCTTAATTTAATACAGGAAATAGAATATGCAAATCCGGTTTGCTATTTTTTACAAAAAAAATGCGGAAAATTATTAAAAAATGATGACATCGCCCTGTATTTATGACAATGTAACCGGATTTCTGCATTCCGCCAAAGCCGCAACAATGCAGAAGATTGCCGATAGAGGTAATTTCAAAAGTCCGGCAAAATTTGACTGAAAAAGGATTGTTGAAGAGATGGAAATGGTAGTTTGTTCCGGCGTCGCCATACGGCTATGCCGTGACAAGGCGTGGCTACCCGGTGGGTAACCACCTCAAACGCTCCGTTTTCAGATCGCAACAAGAGTTTTCAGGCATTTTTGAAGACTTTTGAAATTGCCTCAAAAGAGCGTAAAAATCATCTTGAAGCGCACAAAACATCAATGTTTCCGCTGCGGCTCTGAAAGCGTTACTGTCGTCCCATTCCGAGTCCGTCAAATTCGTGGTGAATCTCTGGAATATTGCCGGCATGTCATATTGGAATTTACAATACATCGTGTATATTGTCATGAATGTCATCACCGTGAATTGGAATATATTCATTTTCTTTCTCATCTGGACTTTGATTCTTCTC
>JAFVSW010000149.1 GCA_017503545.1 Lentisphaeria bacterium
TCAGGGCTTGTTTTCCGGTAAATCCGAGCTTGTTCGGACGTTAAGTTTTTCTTCCATGAATTCGTGAGTACTTCAAATTGAAAATCTATCAACTGCCGGAAATTTCAAGCTCAAAGAAAATCTGATTTTATGGCACAAACCGTCGAAGAGGCAAATTTTTTCAATTCAACGCAATTTGCGGTAAAGCGGCAGCATTTTCTGTTCATAATGCAACATCCGGTTTACACTTGATTTTTCCAGTATATCAGGGTAATGTTTTTCCAATTCATCAAGGGCAAGATTTTTCACATTACCGCGAACAGCAAAATGGAGCATATTCAAACCATGTTCCGGATTTTTGCTGATCTTCCAGTCTTTATCACCTTTGAAATACAAATTGGCATAATGCAATTCTGCAAGCGGACTGTGACCCAAAGCCCGGAAAATCAAAAGAAAATCTTCCGGAGTACGTTTCGTCATTGAGGCAAGCCCCTTCAAATAATCCGTAAACACTTTTTCTTTGGTCATACGGATATCATGTTTCAACAACAATTTCCGGTATTTCTGTGCTTCCGGTTTATTCGCCGCAATTTTTAACGTTTTATTGCCGTTCTCATACAAATTCATCAAAAATTCCAACGCGTCCGGATTGCCCATTTCCGCTGCTTTCCGGATACATGCCAAACCTTGTGCAGGATTCCGGTCCGATCCATCTTTCAGAAACCAGAAACCGATATTCCAATGCCATTCCGATAATTCGGGGAACGGCATCTGTAATGCAGCTTCGATCAATTTGCTGTAATTCATGGTCCGTCCCGCGGCAAATTCCGGAGTCAGGTAATACTCATAAATTGCCAAAGGATAACCGGCATTTGCCGCCATACGGATACGGGAGTGATATTGAGCGCGGGCAGCCGCAGTCAGAATAACATGAGCTTTCCGGAATTCTTTCGCTTTCAAATAAATATTTTTCGCATAAAACGCACCGTCACCGTCCTCTTTCAGAACGTTACGGGCGGCAGTATAATCTTCTGCAATCATCAAATAGTAAAAAAGTTCATTCCGGAGCTGACGGTATACTGCCGCAGGATTTGGAGCCATTTTATTGAGTCTTCCTGCCGCAATGGGTTGACCGGGAACCGGCGGAAGCGGCGGTCCGGATTTATGGATTACCGGCGTTTCCGCTTCAAAAGCACCAATGGGCGGTTCCGGGTATTTCGCCAGTTTTTCTTTTGTAAATTGAATCAGCAACAATGCGGCATCATTCCGTGTTTCTTTTTTATGCAATGCGACTTTTGCATAATATTCCGCCTTGGACAAATTCAACGGGATATTATAAAAAGTTGCATAGCGATTGAGTTTGACCCCTTTCTTCTTATTGCTCAAATCCGTTTTGGAATAAATTTCCGCCAATTTCAATGCCGCTTGTGCATCCCCCATTGACGCAGCAAGTTCATAATGTTTCAATGCACGACTGTAATTCAATGGAAAAAGATCTCCGTTCCATTCATTCTCAGCCAAAATTTTACATGCCGCTGCATCTCCCGCATTGGCCTTCCGTTCCAGATAAGCGGAAAAAGAAGAAATCAAGTTAAAATGGACAAGAAACGACCGTACATTGTTTAGTGTTTCAGTGGATTTATCATCCAGATATATTTTATACAAATAATCAAGGGGAATATTTTTATCTTTCTCATTCCCCATCCGCCAAAGCAACGCGATACGAGCTCTGGTATTGTTGATGGATGCCAGACGATAATAGAAATAAGCGGATGCGGTATCAACAGAACAGCCTTTTCCGTTTTCCAAACAATATCCGACCCAGTAATATGCCTCAAACAAATCTTTTTGTGAAAAATCTCTGCTGATCGGAACGGTAAGCAATCCATCAAGAATGGAATAAGCCATTTGCTGATTCCGGATAATACGGCCATTCAAAAAAGAAACAGCCTGTTCCAGTTTTGCTTTGGGATAACCGGCATCCAATGCTTTATTGAAATAACGGTTATATTCCGCCTGATTTGTTTTGGCATTTTTGGAGAGTTTACCCGCTTTGGCATATTCCGCCAAACGGTAACAACAAGCAGCACTGCCCTGGTCAGCATACTTTTTCAGTAATTCAATCTGTTTTGCAGTCTGACCGCAAAGAACGGCAGAAAAACAAGACAGACACACCAGCACAAGACAAACGCGCCTGCTCATAAACTCTCCTTCATTTTTATTCAAAGATCAAATCAATCTTTGAGATTCACATTATTTGCACGCAAATATTTCTTCAATTCAGGAATAGAAATAATATTGAAGTGGAATACAGATGCAGCAAGCAGAATGGTAGCTCCGGCATTCACGGCTTCCAGGAAGTGTTCCATTGTCCCGGCTCCTCCGGATGCAACGATACGCGCATTGCAACTTTCTGCAAGACAACGGATCAACGGCAGCTCATATCCGGTTTTTGCACCATCGCCGGCTTTACTGGTCGGGAGAATCACGGGAACACCATATCCATCCACACGTTTGCCCCATTCCACAGCATCCACGCCAGTCGCAGTACGACCGCCGTCAATGTAAACTTCATAACCGGAGGGGAGTGCCTCATTCCGGTCAACGTCGATTGCAACGGTGATTTTATCTGCACCGAATTCCCGGATCAATGCGGGAATCAAATCCGGATTACGGAAGGCAGCACTGCTTGTGGAAATTTTATCAGCACCGGCAGAAAGTACAGCTTCTGCAGATTTCAAATCGGAAATACCGCCACCGACGGTAAACGGAACGGTTGCGGCAGCTGCCACATTACGAACCACATTGACCAATGTTCCACGATTTTCAATCGTTGCTGTAATATCAAGCAACGCAAGCTGGTCAGCTCCGGCTGCGCAATATGCTTTTGCACATTCCACGGGGTCACCGGCATCTGCAATATCCACAAAGTGTACACCTTTTACAACACGACCTGCCTGCATATCGAGGCACGGCATAATTTCTACAAATTTTGACATGTTCTGAACTTTCCTGTGTTTCAGTTTACTTTTGCATATAATTTAAACCTGAAATCGTTATTTTGCAAGTAGCCCATACTTATTTTTTTTGATTTTTTTCACAGATATCCTATAAAATTTTTCATGGCAGGAATACCTGTTTTTTGAAAAATTATGGAACGGATGTGAATTTTTATGGAGGTAATTTCAAAAGGCCGGCAAAATTTGACTGAAAAATAATTGTTGATGAGGTAAAAATGGTAGTTTGTTCCGGCGTCGCCTTATGGCTATGCCGTGACAAGGCGTGGGCTATTTCCCCGGGTCTGCGGCGGAACAAGCCACAAACGCTCCGTTTTCAGATCGCAACAAGAGTTTTCAGACATTTTTGAAGACTTTTGAAATTGCCTCTATGGTCTGCGTAATATTTTCGCCCCGGAAGAGCGGGGCAGCATTTCTACTTGACGGAACAGTTTCGGAACTTTATACAATGCAAGATACCGACTGCAATATTCCCGTAAGGCTTCTTCCCAGTTCTCCATTAAAACAATACCGGCAGCAACTGCAATTTCGGCAACCGGAACTTCCCCGAACGATCCGGCATTCTGCCCATATACCCGGCATCCACCTACCCACGGATGTTCACGCAATACAGCTTCGATTTCAGAAGCAAACACTTTAATTCCACAATAATTGATCACATTTTTAGTCCGGGAGGTCAAATACAGATAACCATCCTCATCCATTCTGCCGATGTCGCCTGTATTGAAATAGACATCTTCCCCGCAAACATCCGTCCGTAATTGGAATGGGGTCAGATAAGCATCAAAAAAGCCCGGTCCGTTCAGTAAAATTTTTCCGGTTCCGGAATCATCTGCATCTGCCAGGCGCAAGTGATATGCTGCTTGAAGACACCCGACACTGTTGACTTTATCCAGACGGTCTGAAGTATTGACACAAACCAAACCGGTTTCAATACTGCCATAAGTCTGCATCAATGGAATATTGAATTTTTCACGGAATGCAATGGCATCCGCAGAATCCAGATTCATCGAAACGGAAAACGCATATTTCACCTTTTGCAGCAATTCCGGCAGGATAAGGTCAGAAGTGATCAGCCAATGATAATAATACGGCACCGCATAAAGAAATTCGATTTCATATTCTTTCAACAAGTCTTCCAAATGACTTTCCGCAGGTGATGGACATATCACGATACATGCCCCGCGAAGCAGAAAAAGAAGATCCGGCACGATGAAATGAAACGTGACATCCAGAATACGCAAGACTTGTTCTCCACGCCCGATATTCAAATCCTGACAGACATTCAAACGCTCCCAAATACTCGCGTGAGATAACACCACACCTTTACGGCTGCCGGTCGTCCCCGAGGAATAACGGATATATGCCGCCTGTTTTTCTTCCGGCAGGATAATGGGTTGTGTACTGCAGGAAAAGAAACGGATATAGTAACGTTCCCGGAAAGCATCCGGCACTGTCAACGTGGAATCTTCTTCCCGATGATACGTTTCGGAACAGATCAATGCATTGATATTCATTTCCGACAACATGATCCGGAGTTCATGCTCCGGAACACAAGTGGATACCGGAACGACGACACATCCGGACGCAAGCACACCTAATGTAACAGCAAGATATTCCATGGAATCACCGGCAAGAACAGCCACTCTTGCCCCGGCATCCAAACCATTCTTTTTTAATCTGTCAACAATAAAATCCACGTTCCGGAATAATTCAGAATACGTGAACCGGCGTCCGCGGTCACAAATGGCAATACCATCGTCATTCCCGTTATTCGCCTCCACTATCCGTTGGTATATATTCATTTGTAAAAGCCCTCAATCATGTATTCAAAAAAATCAGGGATTATACCCTTTGAACATTTCTATTCCTGCAAGCCGGAACAATTCCAAACGGCATTTATGCCCACCAATATATGAACTTGTAAAACCAGCCGCAATATTCTTCTTGCGGTCCGCAATGCCTCCGGCTCCGCCATATCCGAAATGACCGAATACCTGTCCGCGATCATTGACATCCGGTCCGTAAATCTGATAACCATGCGCAAACATAGTAGCAGTATCTGCATTATATTGTTCCGGTACCCGGCTGGTGGTTGCATCCACCAACATGGCACGGTCAAAATACATCTCCTGCAAAACGGCATTATAAAATTCGGCAAGACCGCGTGCGGATGCAAAACCGTTGAATCCCGGCAAAACGGCTTTCCGGATCGCGGGAGCTTTCATCAAATCATCCAGCGGATCACAAATTGTGGAAATACTGTTTTTTGATTTGAGGCAACCGGGACCAAGTGTAAAATCAACGGTCCGTTTTTCATCTTCCTCACTCAAGCCGAAAATAAAATCTGTGATTCCGGCTTTGTCAAACAATTCCTTCTGCACATAATCACGGAATGACATTCCCGTAATACGCTGAATCGTTTCCGCCGTCACCCAGCCGTAAGTAAGGGATTGATACCGTGTCTGCGTACCCGGTTCCCAATCCGGTTTACAATTTTCAATCGTGCGGAGCATGGATTGCCAATCAGCAACAAATTCATAACTTACCTGTTCCGGGAAACGCTGCGGCAAACCGGAAGTATGATTCAAAAAATGCAGCAGCAGCGTGTTTTCTTTCCCATTGACTGCAAATTCTTTCCAATAATCATGAACCGGCGTTTCCACATTGATCTTGCCCTGATAAATCAACCGGTTCAACGCAGTAGCAGGAACGGTTTTACTGGTGGAATAGACTGGAAACAGAGAGTGATTGTCGATTTTATCATCATGTTCAAAATCTTTTTTACCGGCACAAACATCAATGATACATTCACCATCCCGGAATGCAGCAAATTGAATACTGTGTTCCTCTCCACATGCCACAGCTTCATCCACAATGCACTGGGCTTTTCTCTGCAAATCCATGTCCATAATTCAAAAACTCCTCAAGGTTTTAATTTGCGTTCCAATTGCTCCGGATATTTTTCCAGAAATTCCCAATAACGGTCGGTCGGCCCCTGACGGACGCCAATCATAAACGTTTCAAAGGTATTCCAACCGGCAAGTGTGGAAACAGAGGCGCGTAACGGTGCGGGAAAGCCCCTGCCCCGTAAATATTCCAAAACCGTTTTACGGGAAACACGGAAGCCCAGATCATATCCATAATAATCAATCATATCCCGGATATGACTTTCCAACTGTACTGCAAATTCTTTCAACGTCGGCGGCTCACCACCTGCCAATTCACGGAAGATCCACGGATTCCCCAATGCGCCGCGCGCAATCATAAGTCTGGTACATCCGGTTTCTGTAAGCAACGGAGCGCATGTCTCAGGAGTCAGCCCCCCGCCATTGGCAATAACAGGGATATGCAACGATTCACGCACAGCACGGATCACATTATAAAACACCGGTCCGGAATAAAAGGTTTTCATGATTCTGCCATGTAATGTCAACGCATGAACCCCTGTTTCCTCCAGTCGTTTGCAAAAGGCTACCGTCAATTCCGGGTCCGTTTCCGAATGGATACGTGTTTTTACAGTTACCGGAATTTTAGAATGTTTGACAAGTAATTCAACGGCTTTAACCGCTTCATCCGGACGTTTCAGCGCAAAGGATATTCCTTCTGTCTTTTTTGCCACCTTGGGAGCCGGACGGCCTAAATTGAAATCAAGCACATCAAAATGATGCCGATTCACAATTTCAACCGCTTTTATCAACGTTTCCGGGTCAGATCCAACAAGCTGCACACCGAGAAAATCTTCCTGTTCTCCGCGTTTTGCCAGATACATGGTCTTGGGATTGCCGAATACAAGGGATCCGGCATCGATCATTTCTGTAAAAGCATATTTACAGCCGAATTTCCGACACGCCATACGCATAGGCAAATCGGAAAGTCCGGCAATGGGAGCCAGCAACGCTGCTCCGTCTGGATAAATACATTCCATCAGTCTTTGTGTCGGGAAAGAATCAAGGTAGCATTGGCACCGCCGAAACCAAAACTGTTGCTGAGAGCATGATCAAAACTGTAATCCTGCGTTTTGCGGATCAGATTTGCCCAGGCAGCGGCTTCATCCGGGGTGTTCAAGTTTGCGGTTCCGGAAACAAAGGAATGTTCCATCATCATCGTCGTAAAGATCGCTTCCAATGCACCGGCGGCACCGATGGTATGACCGGTCTGAGATTTTGTACTGTTGATAGCCACACCGGGATTCGTTTTTTCAAACAAGCCCTGGATTGCCTGAATTTCAACAGGGTCACCAATACCGGTACTGGTTCCGTGGGTATTGATATAACCGATATCTGCCGGTGTCAAACCTGCCCGGCGGATTGCGGCATCAATAACACTCATGCTGGATTCCACATTGGGAGCAACCATATCAACCGCATTACTGTTGCAGGCAAAACCGGAGAAATCACAAATAATCTTTGCACCGCGCGCTTTTGCGTGTTCTTCACTTTCCAGAATCAGAATCGCAGCTCCTTCCGCAATCACAAAACCATCGCGGGTAACATCAAACGGACGGCATGCAGTTTCCGGTGCATCGTTATAAGAATGGGACAACGCTCTCATGGCATTGAACCCCAATGCCTGCTGCCAGGAGACTTCTTCAGAACCGCCTGCCATAACGATATCGTATTCACCGGATTGAATCAGACGGGCTGCGGCAATCAGAGACAGAGCACTGCTGGTGCAAGCACAGCTGATATCATAACTTTCGCCGGATATCTTATACACAAGGGAAAGACTGGATACCGCAGAGGAAGGCATCACACGCGGCACGCTGAATGCGGAAACACGACGGAGACTCTGATATTCCCGGAACTGCGTCGTAGTAGTATAAACTTCTTTGTAAGCACTGCCGGCACAACCGTTGATGACTGCCATCCGGTTGCCGGGCAAAGTTTCCATTGTATATCCGGCTTCCGCAATTGCTTCATAAGCGGCGGCAACAGCCATTTGTGCATTACGGGGCATAAAACGCAATTGTTTACGTTCAAAAGCAGGGCAATCGTCCGGGATATTCACACATCCCGCAACTTGGCTTTCCAAGCCAACCTCTTTCCATTCGGGCATAAATACAATGCCGCTTTTGCCGTTTTTTAATCCTTCAAGATTAGCCGCAAGACCATTTCCCAAAGGAGAAATCAGACCACGTCCTGTGATCACAACTTTACGATTTGCCATAAACAAACACCAATCCTGTCTTTCACTCAGATGCCGAATGCGTACTCTCGGAGTGATAATCATTTCTTTAAACCTTAATAAGAGTACAATACTCCACTAATACAGAATTTCAAGTTTTTTTTACAGAAAAAACTGTTTTTTTTACAAGAACTGATTTATTACGAAAAAGTATGCCGGAGACAGATTTACCGATCTGTTTTTTTATCCGGAAACGGCATTGCAAAAAAAGGACTGATTCCATGGTATATTTTCCGTTAGCGCGGCATATAAAATCCCATCCTGCACATTATTCCCGCTTGCCGGTCAAACGCAGAAAAAACAGAAAAATATTGATAAAATCCAGATAGAGTGTCAATGCTCCGGCAACGGCATATTTTTTCATTTCTTTCTCATCACAGCCTTTCATCATACAATCCTTTGCAAGAAGCCGTAACTGCTGCGTATCCCATGCCGTCAACCCCAGGAACAATACAATCCCGACATAACAGAGTATAGTCTCCATCAAGGAGTTATTCAGAAACCAGTTGATCAATGTTGCAATGATCAATCCGAATAATCCCATGATGCAAAATGCTCCTAATCTGCCAAGATTTATTCCAGTGATATACCCGAACAAGCTGGTCACAAAAAACATCCCCGCACTTGCGAAAAAGGCGGAGAAAATACTTGATTTTGTATAAAAGGTGAACAAGGGGGCAAGTGTTACCCCGTTGAGCAATGCAAAAAGACAAAATAATACCGCCGCGGCAACCGGCGATAATTTCTGTAAAGCCGCAGTCAATATGCCGACAAGAATGATCTCAACGAGCAGCAGCAATAAAAACAGACCGGGTGACCGGTAAAAAAATGAAGTTTGATCAACCATCATATTGGAAATTTTCCATGAAGTCAAACCGGATATCGCCAGTCCACCTGCCATCCAATTATACACACGCGCCATAAATACCCGGTCGCCATCTTCAGAAATATGAACATTTTCCCGAATTTCTTCCGGAGTTAAAAATGCCTTATCCGAGTTGTTAGAAGAATACTGTTGTTCTCTCATTGTTTCCCTCCTTTATTTTGTTGCAATACTGCTGGCAGATAAACTGAAATGATCTGCTTTCGACATGTAATATGATTGCAAATTTGAAAAAAACAACTCTTTTTTCTGAAAAAATCTTGATTTTTTTTCTGGGGAGATGTATATTCTTCATCTATTATCAAACATATAACCGGATGTGATATTATGAGAAAATTATTCCTATTATTTGTATTTCTCCTGTTCAGTTGTACCGGGTTTGCAGACTCAAAACAGAAACAGACGACTGCTTCACCGGCAACCGCTGAAATTCAAACGCAAACCGTTATGCCGCAAGCATGGACCATTTCCCGTTTTGAACGGGAATTCGGTGGTTCAGACCCGCTTCTCGGCTGGAATACGGCAATGTTTACTTTTAATGATTTTCTTATTCGATACGTGGCACGTCCAATCGGAATCGGATATACGACGATTTTACCCCGTCCGATAATCGAAGTCATTTCCAATTTCTGTAATAACCTGACCTATCCCCGTAAACTCATTACCTGCCTCGGTACCGCAGAATGGGGAGGCGCATGGGATGAAACACTCCGTTTTTTCACAAATACCACACTGGGACTCGGCGGAATGTTTGATCCGGCAAAACATTGGTTCCATATTTACAGTACACAATCTGATTTTGCAAGAATGTTTGCAGTCTGGGGCATAGACCCGGGCTGTACATTGATCCTTCCGTTTTGCTCCTTTATCAATGTCAGAGACGGATTCGGTTCCATTTTTGACCAGCTGTTTGATGGAAAAACATATATTCCCTATGCTTCGACCTTTGTGGGCATCAACCAGATCATTCTTGCAGAAGCTCATTATAACGCCTACATGCAAAATGCAGCGGACCGCTATCATTTATATCGGGTATTCGCCATCGCCCGGCGGAAAATGATCAATGAAATGAAAGGATATCATGCAGCAAATGCCTTTGTAAAAAAATTGAAATCGCCGCCGCCGGTCATCCCCCCGCTGCCGGAAGATAAAACCATTCCACCCTATGTGATCCCACTGAAAAATTATTATCCGCAGGGCTCTTTGATCGATACATTCCGCGTCATGTATTTTCAGCCGGAAAAACGTTCCGATTACTGGTGGATGCGTCTCTCTTACTTCAATCGGGATTTCGATAAAAACTGTGAAGAAAGAAAGATCCGGGTCAATGGAAACGACCCGTATGAATACCTTTACCGCGCACCGGATCCCGATGGCGTACAGCGGAAAAAACCGGGATTGGTCTTTATTCTCCCGGGAATCGGAACCAGGAAAGAAGGCAGTTCCCCGATCACGCTTGCGGAAATGTTCTGGAATAAAGGCTTTCATGTTGCCGTTTTGGACAGTGCATTTGTCACAGATTTTTCAGAACGCGTCTGCAACAATAATTTCCCCGGAAACGCAAAAGAGGATGTAAAACACATTCAGCATTTGCTTTGCTCCATCGTGATGGATCTGAAACAGAATGCCGCCCTCCCCGCCGATACAGAAATTTCAGTCATGGGCTGGTCTTTCGGCGGCATCCATACGCTGTTCCTTGCAGATTTGGAACAGCGGAAACCGCAACTCAATGCCGTACGCTATCTGGCAGTGGCACCGCCAGTCGATTTGGGATACGCCATTAAACAAGTGGATTCCTTTGCTAAAGTTTCGATTCCGTGGAATAAGGAAGAAGCAAAAAAACATGTTCTTCATACGTTCACATCACTTATGGGGATCAATAGTGCAGTTGTCATGCTGCCGGAAGGGTCTGTATTCAACCGTTTGGATCTAACGGAAGAACAGGCAAAATTCATCATTGCCTCCAACTTCCGTTTGACGATCCGGAATTTGCTCCTGAAAAAACACATGACAAAAGCCTTATCCGGCATAAAGAACAATATAGAATCCGAAAACAGAGTTCATCTTCTGGAAGAACTGGATAATTTCCCGTTCCGTCAATACACCTCATTCTTCCCTGTTGCGTATGAACAGCTTGTCAAAGACACCTCATTGCGGAGTATTGAACAGACTTTGCGTAATAACAAAAAAATCAGAGTCATTCATACCTGGGACGATTTTCTGCTGGATGGTCCGGACAAAGAATATTTGACAAAGACTCTTGGCAACCGGATCACCTGGTATCGTAACGGGGGACATTTAGGAAATCTCTACACAAAACAGGTCAAAGATAAAATCCGGGAATGGATCGAAAAATAAGATCAATGTGCAAACACGGCACGGAAGCGCAAGGGCGAAATACCTTTGCGCTTTTTGAATATCCGGGAAAAATAATAGGGATCCTGAAAACCTGCCAATTCTGCAACCTGGGAAACAGGTAAATTCTGATACAAAAGCAAGTCCGTTGCAAGCTGAATACGACATTCCAAAATAAAATTATGCGGCGCACAATTGAAATATACGGTAAAGAGTTTCCGCAAATAAGCAAGAGAAATCCCGATTGTCTGGGCTTCCTTTGCCAAATCCCAATCCAATTGCGGACTCTGACGAATATCTTCCGCAAGCCGGTGAAGCGGATGATACAACAATTGTTCCGCAACCGGATAAAATGGCTGTTCCTGCAATTGAAGAAGCAAATCTTCCAGAAGTAAAACGGCTCTTTCCGGCGTCTCTGCGGTAAAAGAATGACGCAATACAGAGTGCAATTCCTGCATCGTCGCATAAAATTGTTCCGGACGGGTAATCGGAATCACAGGGTGCAGCGGATCCGGTACAATTAATTTATCCCGGAGAAAATCAGCAACCCGTTGTCCCCGGAAACAACAGAAAACATGATGCCGTTCGTTAATACTGCCATATTTAAAATATGGTCCCGGATACGTAAGAAATGCATGGGGCCCGGTGTATTCTACCGGTTCCTTATGGTCAAGGGATAAATAAAAACTGCCGCTGTGGTTATACTGAATCCCGTAATACCCGGCAAAACTTTTTGAACAAATCCCGTTGTAATTAGCGGAATTACCGTAGGTTACAAATTCCAATCCGCGGAAATACGGAATCATGATAAAATCACTTGCCTTTTCCAAGTTCGCGGGAACGTTCTGCGGCAGCAACAACGGCTGCAGATGCTGTGCCTTTGAAAGCCCCCTTCTGCAAAACCATAATACCTTCCGCCGTTGTTCCGGCAGGAGATATCACCGCATCACGCAATTCACCGATACTCATGGAACTTTCCTGGCACATTTTTGCAGTACCATATACAGTCTGCAAAGCCAATTCCAATGCGGCATCACGGGATAATCCGCTGTAAACGCCGCCATCAGCAAGCGCCATAATGAATTCCATGACAAACGCCGGTCCGCTTCCGCTCAATCCGGTAACGGCGTCCAATTGCCCCTCTGACACTTTGCGGGCAATCCCGACGGAAGAAAGAATTTTTTCTGCGATTTCCAGATCATCTCCGGAAATCCCGTTTGCTCCGGCATAACAACTCATACCGGCAAGAGCCAAAGCCGGAGTATTGGGCATTACACGAATCACACGGTCAATACCGGATGCCGTCTGGAGATAGGAAATCGTCAAACCGGCGGCAATGGAAATCATCAATTTTCCGGGAAGGAACGGTTTGGCTTCCGCAAGTGCTTCTGCGGCATATTGGGGTTTCACCGCCAGGATGACAACATCCGCATCAGCAAGAGCGTCTTTCATGGAAGCTGCAACCGTTGCCCCGGTATTTTTCCGGAATGCTGCTGCGGCAGAATCGGATACATCATAAGCACGAATGGTTTCGGGAGCGATTCCGCTTTTCACCATTCCCGATGCAATTGCAGTCGCCATTTTACCGGCACCGATAAATGTATAAACATGTTCTGCCATCAGCGGTATTCCTTAAATTATATGTAGATTATTTGTTTTTGCTTGCTTCACGAATCGCAACACGGCGGATCTTACCGCTGGCTGTTTTCGGCAATTCTTCCAGGAAGTCAACAATACGCGGATACTTGTAAGGCGCAGTATGGGTCTTGACGTATTCCTGAATTTCTTTCTTCAATTCTTCTGTGCCAACCGTATTCTTCGTGAGAACGATGGATGCTTTCACGACCTGACCACGGACAGGATCCGGTGCGCCGGTAACAGCACATTCCAACACATAAGGCAATTCCATCAAAACGCTTTCGATTTCGAAAGGACCGATACGGTATCCGGAAGATTTGATCACGTCATCCACGCGGCCGACATACCAGTAATAGCCATCTTCATCGCGCCAGGCGGTATCGCCGGTGTGATAATAGCCGTCATACCAGACTTCTGCCGTTTTGTCTTCGGCTTTGTAATATCCCTGAAACAAACCGGGAACTTCATTCCGTTCCGCTTTGATCACGATTTCCCCGACTTCACCGGCAGGAACCAGATTACCATCGGCATCCATCAAGCTGATTTTGAACTGGGGAGACGCTTTCCCCATGGAACCCGGTCTGGGAGTTGTACCGATAAAGTTACCGAGCAACAAGGTGGATTCGGTCTGACCAAACCCTTCCATAATGGTCAAGCCGGTTGCTTTCTGGAATTGCTGATAAACTTCCGCATTCAACGCTTCCCCGGCAGTTGCCGCATATTTCACAGAGGAGAAATCATATTTCGAGAGATCTTCTTTGATGAAGAAACTGTACATGGTCGGAGGCGCACAGAATGTTGTAATTTTGTGTTCCTTGAACATGGGCAGAATATCCGCAGGCTGGAACCGGCGGAAGTCATAGACCAGAATTGCACTTTCACACAACCACTGACCGTAGATTTTACCCCAGGCAGCTTTTGCCCAACCGGTGTCAGAAATGGTGAAATGCAACCCCTCATCATCACAATGGGTATTCTGCCACCAACGGGCGGTCATGATATGTCCGATCGGATAAGAATAGTTGTGGAGAACCATTTTCGGATAACCGCTTGTACCGGAACTGAAGTATGCCAGCATCGGGTCGGTCACTTTATGATCTTCCGGACGTTTATATACATCGCTGTACAATTCAATATCGCGGTCAAAACTGTGCCAGCCTTCCCGATCGCCATTGACCAGGATTTTACATTCCAATTCCGGACACTGTAGTGCCGCTTCTTCCACACACTGGGGAATATCATCTTCCGGCGTTGCAACGATATATTTTACGCCGGCAGTCTGGAAACGGTAAATAATGTCTTTCGTCAAAAGCTGAGAGGTTGCAGTAACCGCGACAGCACCAATACGGTGCAGCGCAGGCAATGCGATCCAGAACTGATAATGACGTTTCAGGATCAACATGACACGATCGCCTTTTTTCACGCCGAGAGCGGTGAAATAATTGGCGGCTTTCTGGGAAAGACGGGAAATATCTGTAAAAGTAAAGTCCCGTACTTCGTGGTTTTCAGAAATCCAACGCATCGCACGTTTTGCCGGATTCTTCTGTGCAATCGCATCAATCACATCATACGCAAAGTTGAAATTATCCGGTACGGTAAAAGATACATCTTTGATCAAACCGTTTTCCACAGTCTCATGGAGATATTTCTGATACAAACGTTCTGCAGCAGGTTTCTGATCGGCAGAAGAGGATGCCGTTTCATCAAGCACATGGGGTGTCCAGTCCAGAATCTCACCATCCTGATTTTTGATCACGACGGCAATAAATTCACAATCTTCATCCCCGATCGCAATCATTCCATGAGGGTGTCCGGAGTCATAATACACACTGTCACCCGGATACAGAATTTCTTCTTTATCCTCAAATTTACATTTCAATGTACCCTTGAGGATGTAGTCAAATTCCTGTCCTGCGTGAGTTGTAAGAGGAATCGGAGCATTTTCATCCTGACGGCGTGCATTCATAAGGAACGGTTCTGCCTGACGGTTTTTCATCTGCACTGCTTTGTGCAAATAATCGAACCCTTCGCGACGGCGAATGGGCATACCATTGCCTTTACGTGTCACGGTATAGAAAGAAAGATGAGGAGATTGACCGGTGATCAAAGCACCCAAATCCATATTGAACCGTTTTGCACAACGGTTGAAGAACATGTAAGTAGAATCCACTTCACCGTTTTCATGTTTCAAATATTCTGCTTCCGTGAGATTATGAAGCTTTGCCATTTCCGCAACTGTAATATCAAGCACAGTACGTGCCTCTTTAATACGTCGTCCGATTTGTTGAAGCTGATTTTCCATAACAATCAATATCCTATATAATTATTTCATTTCTTCAAGAGCTTTTTTCACGCGGCTCGCAATTTCTTCCGCAGCGGTTTCGATGGGCAGCATTTCCATATCACGGCTGCCGCGCAAGCGGAACTCAACTTTACCTTCTGCAAGGCTTTTCGGGGAAACAACAGCACGGAACGGAATACCGATCAGGTCTGCATCACTGAACATGAAACCAGCTTTTTCACCACGATCATCAAACAGAACTTCAATACCTTTTGCTTCCAGTTCCTTGACCAGTTTTTCAGAGGCTTCACCCACACCTTCTTTATTGGGCAGCAAAGCACATACCTGTACTTGCCACGGGGCAATACTGACCGGCCAGATCGGACCGTATTCGTCGTGAGAATCTTCAATGACAGATGCCATGGTTCTGCCGACGCCGATACCATAACAACCCATGATCATCACCTGATTCTTGCCGTCTTTGTCGAGGAAGCAGCAATTCATCGGTTCAGAATATTTGGTACCAAGCTGGAAGATATTACCGATTTCAATACCATGCTTGAACACCAGCGGTTCACCGGTTACGGGACACGGGTCACCTTCACGGACACAGGCAATATCAGCAACAATACCGCCTTCCAGGTCTCTGCCGTAATTAAAATTGGTATAATGATAATCTGCTTCGTTCGCACCGACAACCAGATTGGAGGTGTTGGCAGCGGACGGGTCGATCACCAAACGCATTTTCTTCTGATCAAGTCCGACGGGGGAAGCATATCCGGGGACAGCACCCGCAGCACGGATTTGTTCATCATTGGCGAAACTCAATTCGGAAATACCGAGAACACTCTTGAGTTTGCTTTCATTGACTTCAAAATCACCACGGATCAACGCAAAAATCAAATTACCTTCCGGATCGGAATAGAACACGGCTTTACCAGTGTTTTCGGCTTTGACATTGAGGAAGGTCGCAACTTCTTCAATGGTCTTCTGTCCGGGAGTATGTACTTTTTCCAACACGCCTTCTTCGCCGCTCTTTTCAAATTTCAAGCCGGAAACAGCAACTTCGCGGTTTGCTTTGTAGCTGACGCCGTCGGGAGAAAGGAAAATACTGTCTTCCCCGCAATCAGCAAGCAGCATGAATTCATGAGAAATACTGCCGCCCATCATACCGGAATTGGAAAGGATGGATACCACATTTTTCAAACCGACCCGTTTGTAAATGCGTTCATATGCCTTGTGTGCTTTTTCATAATATTCATCCAGAGATGCCTGATCCGCATGGAAACTGTAAGCGTCTTTCATGGTGAATTCACGAACGCGGATCAAACCGGCACGCGGACGGGCTTCGTCACGATATTTTGTCTGGATCTGATAAATCATCATGGGCAGCTGTTTGTAGCTGTTCACTTCCGTACGGACGAGAGCTACCGCAGCTTCTTCATGGGTCATCCCCAGCAGCATGGATTTGTTATTGCGGTCTTTGAAACGGAGCAGTTCCTGACCGACAGAACCATAGCGTCCGGATTCTTCCCAGAGTTCACCGGGGAGTACAACAGGCATCAGGACTTCCTGCCCGTCGATTGCGTTCATTTCTTCCCGGATAATGGATTCGATTTTACTTACAATACGTTTCGCGATCGGTAAAAGGGAATAAATACCAGCGGATACAGGGCGGATGTATCCACCCCGGATCAGGAATTTGTGACTTACAGTCTTAGCATCCTTCGGATCTTCTTTCAGCCGGCGACCGGCCATCTGCGACATTTTCATACGTTTCGAATCCTTGATTTTTGTTAATTGCGAAATCAGAGAATATCCGTAAAAAACGAAAAAAAGATATTCCATCTTCCGCGCCTGTATATTTTCATCTTGGTAATATACTCATAAATCGTTTTTTTTCAAGAAAAGAAATTAATTATTCAGACATTTTTCTGTAATTTTATCACAGATATCCCATAAAATATATCAAAAGAATATTGATATAAAACTCAATATCCAGCATAAAACGCAGGTTTGCTGTGAAACAAGCCCCCTTGTGGGGCGGCAAGAGTCAGACAGCCCAGGGTGGAGCGAAGCGTAACCCTGGGAATAGGATATTGAATAACATTGCTCTATGACAGCCTCCGCGTTGAAGACGTTCCGCAGGAACTGGATTCATCGTGGAGGCAATGACGTTTCCGGGAAATCATCGCA
>JAFVSW010000150.1 GCA_017503545.1 Lentisphaeria bacterium
AATGCCTGAAAACTCTTGTTGAGATCTGAAAACGGAGCGTTTGAGGTGGTTACCCACTGGGTAGCCACGCACAAACTACCATTTCCATCTCTTCAACAATCCTTTTTCAGTCAAATTTTGCCGGACTTTTGAAATTACCTCGTTTATTATATATTTTTGAGCATAATTGTGGTACAAACCGTCGAAGAACCCAAATTTTGCCGGACTTTTGAAATTACCTCATCGGAAAGATCATTTTTAATGTGATCTCGTATTTTCTTCCAGAAAATTCAGCACTGCCAAACCCGCCGTCACCGCCGTTTCCACACGCAAGATCCAATGTCCAATACGAATCGGCAGAAATCCCGCCTGACGCATGGCATCCGCTTCCGCCGGGGAAAAACCACCTTCCGGACCGACAAAATACCCGATATCGCCGGAAAGAGTGCCGGAATCACCGGAATCGCCGGGATCACCGAAAAATATTTTCTGACATTGCGCTTTTGCATCCGCAATAGCATCCATACAACGGATCGGCTCTTCCAAACGGGGCAGATAAGCATTCCCCGATTGCTTACAGGCTTCCATGAGTAAATCCGGGCCGCGCTTTGCGATCCGCTCTCCGGATGGCAATGCAACAGAACGTTCACATTGAATGGGAACGATACGCCATGCGCCCAGTTCAGCGGCCTGTTTCAATAATTGTTCCATCTTCTGACGACGGGGAGCCGCCACGTAAACATGGACCCGGAGCGCGGGAACGGGATACAATTTCATATTTTTGATTTGAAGCATTTTACCGGGTGCGACCACGGCATCGGCAATCGTTCCGTTACCATCCAGCAAACGGACCTGATCACCCGGGGCGGCACGGAGGATCTTGAAAAGGTGTTCAGTTTCATCCTTATTGAGCTTGATCGATTCCTCGATTTCCGAATTTTTCAGATTTTCGTAAAAAAAATAATGCATTTTTTCAATTCCGATGTAAGATTGTAACTGTGATCCGTGTAATATTAGATGTAGTACCTCTTATCTGCGGCAGCTGGATTGTCCGGAATGTCAACAAACGTCTCCAGTGGGGACCGGGGATGTTTGTTCGGCAGACGTTCCGGCGTTCCAGCGGCCGCAGCACTTTTTTTACTATACACCTGAATCGGGAAAAATCCACTGTAAAACCCCGGACACCGGAAAAAAATATAAAAAATCTGCATATTTTTTCAAGATTCCGTTTGAAAAGTTGAAAAAACGGGCATATCTTACCAATGTATCAGAATGAACATTTTTCAGTAACAGGTTGTGTATGACTCAATATTATCTGCTTTTATTGCTTTGTACAGGGATCACCGCTGTATCCGTCGGGATCTCAGTCTATTTCCGGATGCGCGCCTTTACATTGGGCAATCAATTGCAAAAGGCAAAGCAGAGTATGGCGGAAGGCAATGTGTTTTCCGACCTCTTTTCCAAAAATATACGTACCGTCAGCGATTCACTCAACTGGATGAATATCACAGCACGCTATGTTGCCGATGCCGTGGATGCCGTCGGATTGTGTATTTTCCGGCTGGATGAAAAGGCGCAGACTTTGACCGTTACCGGATCCGTCGGCAGACTCCCCCGGAATTTGAACACCATCCAAACTCTTTCAGCAGAAGGAAGTTTGAGTGATCCGGATACCGGAGAAAAACAATTCAATTTGCTGGAAAGTGTCGTGTTCCTCCGGAAAGAAATTCTGTTGAACAGCCGTCAGGAAGCACAATTGCATCAATTGGACTTGGACCCGCACTGCCATGTCAACACTTTTATGGCGATTCCGTTGACGGCAGACGGGCAGGTGATTGGCGTGGTATGCGCCGTAAACCGTTTGAAACGCAGTGGATTGCCTTTTGACCTTGACCTGTTCCGCCGTCTGAAATTGATGTCATCCCACATTATCCTTGCACGGAACATCATGCGCGTATACGAAAACCTCAGCGAACAGCAGCGTATCTCCCAGGAATTGCGGTTTGCCCAGCTTCTGCAGAAATCCCTGCTGCCTCATGACATGCCGGACTGGGGACAATTCCAGATCGATGCCATTTCCCGCTCATCCAAAGAAGTCAGCGGGGACTTTTATGATTATGTGGAAATTGATAGTGACCGGCTCCTTGTGGTCATCGGCGATGCCAGCGGCAAGGGGATCCCGGCGTGTATGATCATGGCAATGACCCGCAGTTTTATCCGGTCCAATGCAAGCCGTTTTACCACATTGAAAGATATGGTGCTGGAATTGAATAAAAATCTGAATCAGGATATGGGTGACGGCCGTTACATCACATTGGGGATGTGTTTGTTGAATAAAAAAGAATCCACGCTGGAATATATCCGTGCCGGTCATACGGAACTGCTTATGTTTGTCAGAAATCACATCCGCAGCATCAATCCGGAAGGCAGTGGAGTCGGTCTGATCCCCAACGACTGGGCGGAATTTGACACGTTCTGCATGGAAATGACGCCGGATATGGAACTGTTCCTCTTTACCGACGGAATCAATGAGGCAACCAATCCGGATGGCGAATATTTCGGCATAGACCGGATCCGGGATGTCTTCCTTGCATCCTGCCGTGACCGGGAATTGCCCCGGGATACCATCGCCCGTGTCATGGGGAAAGTGGATGAATTCTCGCAGGATCCCAGTTCTCAGGCAGATGACCAGACCGTGGTGATCATCCGTCACAGTTAATCGTCAAAAGGAAAGAGCAAAGTAAACATGAAAAAGAATGACGGAACGAAAAGAATATATTTATTTGCAGCATGTTGTATTTTATTCTCATGTTTTTTGACGGCTGGTTGTTCTTCGATTGACCGTCAAAAATCCGAACCTTCCGCCAGAGAAGAAGCAGAATTGACGGTCCCGCAAAAAGAATTGACGGCGGAGGAAATCGCGGCAATGACGCCGGAAGAATTGAAGAAATATCATGAGGAACGGCAGAAAATCCAGATAAAACAAGCCGAAATCCAACGCAGAAAACGACTCCGTCAGATGCAGCAGGAACGCTCTGCAAGAGGTCAGGAACTTGTCAATTCCTTTATGCCGGATCGCCCGAGCCGGGAAAAACGCCGCCGTCTTGGCGATGTTTCCCGGCAGCTGGAGTACAGCGAAGGTAACATTTTCCCCTGGCGTGGGAGTCGCAGAAGTGAAACATTGCTGGATAGATAAGATGTTAATTAAAATAAAGTTATAAAAATGACGTTAAAGTGACGGTTTATTTGACGGACACAGAAAGGAGCCAATTATGAAGTACATTGTAACCGGAGCTTCCGGATTGATCGGAAGTGCAATTATCAGTGCCTTGAACAAAGAAGGAGAAACGGATATTCTTGCCGTTGACCATTTGGGAAATACAACCGAGAAGTGGAAAAACTTGCGTGCATTGCGTTATACTGACTATATGGAAAAAGACGATTTCTTTGCCATGCTTCAAGAACCGGGCGCAATTTCCGGAAGAACAAAGGCGATTATTCATATGGGAGCCTGTTCCTCCACAACCGAAACGGATGCCTCTTATCTGGTTGAAAACAACTACAATTGCACAAAACAGCTTGCCGCTTTGGCAACGGAACAGAATATCCGTTTCATCTACGCCTCCAGTGCAGCGACCTATGGCGATGGCGAACAGGGCTACAAGGATGATGAATCCCAGATCGAAAAACTCCGCCCGCTCAATATGTACGGTTATTCCAAACAGATGTTTGACCTTTGGGCAAAACGTAATGGCATGTTGGAACGGATTGCCGGTGTGAAATTCACCAACGTATACGGTCCGAACGAACGCCACAAGGGCAATATGCGCAGCATGGTTCTCCGTGCATTTGAACAGATCCGCGATACCGGGACGGTAAAATTGTTCAAATCCTGCCGCAGTGATTATGCGGATGGCGAACAGAAACGGGATTTTCTGTATGTAAAAGATGCGGCAAAAATGGTTCTGTTTTTGTTGAAACATCCGGAATTGAACGGTCTTTACAATATCGGCAGCGGCAAAGCAGAAACCTGGAATGAACTCGTTGCTGCCGTTTTCGCCGCCATGAACAAGCCTGTCAAGATCGAATATGTTGATATGCCGGAACATTTGAAAGCAAAATATCAATATTACACTTGCGCCGATATGACGAAATTGCAGAATGCCGGGTATGATGAACCCGTTATGTCTCTCCGGGATGCCGTTGCCGATGATGTAATCCGTTATCTGATTCCGGATAAATATCTGGGCGACTGGGCTTAATCGGAACGTTATTTGATTTCTGCCGGATCTCTTTCTCCGGCAAAACAATGAAAGATAACAATCATGAAACCGGAAACCGGATCAATCGGGGTGCAAAGGGATGAATTGACTGCGGAATACCGGCGGTTTTACGGGGAACTTTGCGCCTGTCTTCCGGTTTCCACGGGGCAGAAAGTCTATTTTCTGTGTCTGGTATTGCCGTTACTGTTGCTGTTGTTATTTTACCGTTGGGATTATTTTCTTTTTTTCATTTCGGTTTATTTCATGATCATTTACGCCTTTGCTGCGGTACTCCGGTTCGGTTCCGCACTGCGCTCTATGGGCAAACAGGCGGAAATCCATGTATCCGAAGAAGAAATGCGGTCGATCCCGGATGAAGCATTGCCGGTCTATACTGTCCTTGTCCCCTTGTATCACGAAGAAGCCGTTGCCAGAAAGATCCTCCCCCGTCTTGCCGCCCTGGATTATCCGAAAGATAAGCTGGATGTCCGTTTGCTTCTGGAAGCGGATGATCAGGAAACAGCATCCGCACTGGCAAAGGAGAAAATCCCGCCCTGGTGTACAGTGGTAACAGTACCCGATGGTCAGCCGCGGACAAAACCCCGTGCATGCAATTACGGATTGCGGGATGCCAAAGGGGAATTTCTGGTCATTTACGATGCAGAAGATGCACCGGAACCGGATCAATTGCGGAAAGTCGTTTCCATTTTCCGCAATGCCCCGGACCACCGTTTGATCTGTGTACAGGCGAAATTGAATTTTTACAATGCCCGTCAGAATCTGCTGACCCGTCTGTTCACCATTGAATACAGTACAAATTTTGATATGCAGCTGCCCGGGCTGGTCAAATTCAGTCTGCCGCTGCCATTGGGTGGAACATCCAACCATTTCCGGACAGAGGAATTACGCACTCTGCGCGGGTGGGATCCGTTCAATGTGACGGAGGATTGTGACCTTGGGATCCGGATTTATGAAAATGGCTATCATACCACGGTGGTGGAATCGACCACCTGGGAAGAAGCCAATCCCCATTTAGGCAACTGGCTGCGCCAACGCTCCCGCTGGGTCAAAGGTTTTCTGCAAACGCATCTGGTTCATTACCGTACCCCGCTGCATACAATAAAACGCCTTGGATTCTGGGGCTTTTGCGGTTGTTATTCCTTTGTCGGTGCTTCGGTTCTGATGATGCTTGCCAATCTGCTGTTCTGGCCGATTCTGCTGTTATACGGAATTTTGCTTGCGGATGCCATGCTTGCCGGGGAAAGTTTCGGTTCTGTTGTAATGGGACCGCATACAGAAAGTTCCCTGTACACAGGATTCCATCTTGGCAATTGGCATATCAAGGCCTGGCCGCTGTTTTATTCCGGACCGTTGGAAGACCCGCTGCTCTCCCGGTTATCCCAGGGATTTTTTGTATTGAGCATAGCCTTGTTTCTCATGAACTTTCTATTGCTTTTTGTACATGGGGCAGCCTGTTGGAAACGGAAATTTTACGGTTTGATCCCGTATGTGATATTCATGCCGTTTTACTGGTTTCTAATTTCTCTCGGAGCCTGGAAAGGCGTTTTGCAATTTCTGTATAAGCCATTCCACTGGGAGAAAACGCGGCACGGATTGGATGAATTACCATCAAAATAAGGAGATAGATCTATTATGAGAAAGAAACAGTATTTCAACTTGATTGAATTGCTTGTGGTCATCGCAATTATCGGTATCCTTGCGGGAATCACATTCCCCATTGTTGGACATGTGAAAGAAAAGGGCAAACGGACTGCCTGTATGAGCAATCTGCGTCAATTGCAGGTAGGTGTTGCCATCTTCCGCGCCAGCCGGAAAGACAGATACCCCGCCTGGCTTTCCAATCTGTATAACAAGGAAATGAAAAAAAGTGCAAAGAGCTATCTCTGCCCCAACGACCCGCGTGATGGTGCAAAATCTGCCAACCGTGGCGCAAATATGTTCAATTATACGGAAATGAGTTCCACTTTTGATGCATTCGGAACAACGACGGCAAGCGGTTATAACACGCCTTCCGATATCGATGAACTCCATGTCAGTTATGCCTATGAGTTCTGCGGCGGTCTCTGGCCCTCCGGTTGGTCAACCGAAGAATATGATGGTGTGACAGTTACTCCGCAAAGCGGTGATTCCTGGCAGAAAGTCAAACTCAGACTGCTGAAAGACTGCAAGCGTGCGGGTAAACCCATTGATACCCGTCTGCCTATGATCCGCTGCAGCTGGCATGCAGAAGGCAAAGGAGCGGACAGTATGGCACCTTTCCTGAATGTTTCCACAACCGGCAATACTTATCTCAGCCGTTCCGACTGGAAAAACGGAGTTGACATTTGAAATATCTACTGCTGAATCTGTTTCTTCTGTTTTGTTTGCCGTCACTCTTATACAGTGCCGGGGAACTCCAGTACCGCCTTGCCCATCAAGACGGACCGGATACTGTTTTAACGCAGGGGAAGGATGGTTCAGTCAAAGGCAAGTTGGAATTCCCCGGTGGCGTACGGGTCTTCCGGTTACAGGATCGTCAGGTATTCCGTGCGAGCCGCGAACAGTATTCCGCGCGGAATCTGGCATTTCAAGTGGAATTGCAGGGGTCATTTCAGCATTACATCAAGGCATGGATCTATGTCAAAGACAAAGATGGCTTATGGTATCAGACAGAACAGGAATACCGGATTTTTCCGGGGAAGAAAACCCGGCTGGAGACCGTGATCGATATACCGGGCAAACATTTCCTGCCGAATGGACACGGCAAAACCTGGTGTGCAGAACAGGCATCCGGTATCTTTGAAGCCGGAATCGTATTTTATTCGGATGAAAAAGCAAGCGGAACGGTTACCGTATCCGGTCCGTTTTTCACGGGGAAACGGCGGCAGACAAAATTGGAACTGCTTTCCTGGGATTTCCCGCAGACCGCAGAAAAATTCCGCATGTTTGAATCCACATTTACATTATCGAGGGAATATTTCAACCCATTCGACCCGGATGAAATTCAGGTGGATTATGAGATCGACTACCCCTCCGGCACCCGTTGGTCCAACCGTCAAATTCTGAAAAAATATTTTCTTTCTCCGGCATTGATCGCCGTTCAGCCCTATTGGAAAACTTTGAAATTACCCGGAAAAACAGAAATTTATCCGGCGTTTTATACGCAGCAGTATCGTCGGACCAAATATTTTACCAATGAACTCCTGACTCCTTACGGAAAACCGTTCTGGGCATTCCGCATGACGCCGCGGGAAGCCGGAAAAGTCCGTGTCCGCTTGCGGATTATTGACCGTTCCGGCGACAAAGAGGAACGGCTGTATTCAGAATGGCGCACATTGACCGTTACCGATTCCGGCGCACGGGGCTTTGTCCGTGTCCGTTCCGCCAATCCCCATTATTTTGAATTTTCCAACGGGGAATTTTTCTTTCCGGTGAGTTTGAACATTCATACGAATATTGACCGTCGCAGTGAGCGGGTTTACAAATGGGGTTTTCTGCCGGATTCCGGGACTTATGATTATGACGACTATTTCAAATCCTGTTCCGCAGGCGGTATTACGCTGCTGGAGATCTGGATGGCATCCTGGACGTATGCGTTGGAATGGGACAGTGCGCGGAGCGGTTATCATGGGGTAGGCAGATACAGTTTACGCAATGCCTGGCGGCTGGATCATCTGTTCCGCCTTGCAAAGAAATACGGAATCTATATCAATCTGGTCTTTGCACCTCATGGTGAATTATCCTTCCGCAACGACCAGGAATGGGAAGACAATCCCTACAACAAAAAAGGATGGTATGCAGAGGCAAACGGGGCATTTCTCGACAGTCCGAATGATTATTGGAAAGATCTGGATGTATTGCGCTACACCTTCCGGCGGAACCGCTATATAGCAGCCCGCTGGGGTGCAGACCCGCACTTGTTTGCCTATGAATTATGGAGCGAAGTCGATCTGGTCAATGCGGGAAGATCCCATTATAACAGCGGGTACATGATCTATTGGCATCAGCGGACAGCCGATGAATTGGCAAAAATCGACCCGGGCAATCATTTGATGTCGACCCATGTTTGCGGAGATGGTGGCAACACAGTAAACTGGAAAGATTTATGTATCAATGCGGATTTTGTGACACACATTGTGAGTGATGCTTACCGGAGTTCTCAAATCTCGTTTCCCGATCAATTGAAAAAACATCAGAGACTTTTTTCCGGATACAGTAAACCGAGCCAGATTACCGAATTCGGCGGTGGTTCGTTCGGGTCTACCTCCTCGATGGTTGTCGGGGACATCCATTCTGCGGTATGGGGTGCCTTGTTTTACGGGCAGAGTGCTTCCCCTGCATTATGGTGGCACGATGTAATCCATTTGAAAGACCTGTATTTCCATTACAAAGCCTTTGCCGATTTCAATAAAGGGTTCGACCCCGGAGCAAATCCCGTCTTCTCGGAAACGGAAGTACCGAATGCCCTGCTGCCGCTGGAAATATTGCATCATCCTTCCGCAACACGCGATCCTCAATATCTCCGTAATGCCATGCAGGAATATTACTCAAAATATCTGCCCGGGTGGATTTTGAGCGAAACACCGGCGGGAACCGTCCGCAGCGTCTCTATTTCTCCGGATAACACCCATGCACGCGGCTGGGTATTCTATCCGCCACATGTCCATTGGTATCCCATTGATTTTTCAAAAGCAATCAAACAAATCTCCGCCATGATGCACTTGAAAATTCCGTTGAAACCGGGACGGTATGTGTTGGACTGGTATGATACCCGGTCCGGAAAACGGCTCCTTCAGCAGAACGTGATTCTGGATGGCTTGCCCCGTTTTTTCCCGGTCCCACCGTTCCCCTGTGATATTGCATACAAACTTTACCCGGAACAGGAGAGCAAACCATGATAAAACAGCTTTTCTTCTGTACTCTGTTCCTTATCCCGTTCCTGATGACGGCAATGGATCATGCTATGTTCTGGCACGATCCTGCGGCAGCATACCGGATCCGGATCCGACAGGAAGTCTCTGATGTTCCGGCGATATTGGATGACCGGCATCTGTGTCTGCCCGCCTCCTTGAAAAACAATGTCCGTGTATACGATCCGGATGGCAATGTGGTTCCGGCACATTATTTTGCAGATGGAGCAGTGTTTCTCCCGCCGGTAACGAAAGAGCAGGAGTTTTATCTGTATTTCGGATACAGCAAAAAAATGCCGAATCCGTCGTTTTACGGCTTGGATACGAACCGCCGTTTATCCATTTACCAGTCAGCCCATCTTCCCATCTATCGTATTGGTGACTGGCGTGGATTTATGATCCGTCAAAGCCGGGAACGGTTCAAGAATTTTCTGAAATGGTTCAAATATACACCATGTACCAATCAGAAATGCCACTATATCCTGAATGTCCGTCATAAATGCCGGAATGCCCTTTTTCCCTTCTGCGGGTGGAATGTCATTTACCGTTATCACAAAGAAAAAACGCTGCTGTGGGCAAAAGATCCGTTGCTGCCATACAAAATCACCTGTCATAAAGCATTGTTGATGCGCCCCGATTTTGCTCTTATGCCGGGCAATCACGATCAATGCCATATTACCCGGGTCCGGAAACATCTGCAACGCTTCAACGGAGAACGGAATCGGATGAATAATGAAATTCGGAAAATCAATGCAACGCCGCCGGAACAGGGCATGGAAAATTCGCTTTTGAACGTTTCTCTGAAATCCATGCAGCGCGGCATTCTGGATTCCGGACAAATCTTTATGACCCGCCGTCCCACCGACACCGGGTTGCGTTCCCTGCTTCATTTCCGGGGAAAACTTCATGTCCCTGTGACTGCGGAATATACGTTCCGTGTCAGTTCCAATGCCACCCATTTGCTGGTGATCGATGGCAAATGCGTCATGCGCCGTTTTGCGGAACACATGCCCCGGCGCGGAGAAACCTATACCGATTGTACGTTAAAATTGGAAAAAGGACTCCATGATTTCCTCCTTTGTTATCACAAAGAAAGTGTCGGAACATGGATTTATGCCGCTTGGAAACGGCCGGATACTCCGGTTTTTGAAATCCTGACAGAAGAAAATTTCTCCCCCGGAATCCCGGTCATCCCCCTTGCCATGGAATCCCAAAGCGGCTTCCGGTATCCAATTGTGAAATTCCAGGATAAATATGACTTCTATACAAGCAAACTGGGGCGGAAAGCCATCCGTACATTCCGCGGAAATACCAATTATCTTTTTGATGGCAAATCCTATCCGCCGCAACATAATTTGTTCCTTACCGATCCGGATAAAGCCGACTTTATTCTATTGCCGGAGGATAAAACCCTTTCTCCCATGAAAGTCGCCCCCCACCCGCGGAAAACCGCACGGATTTCCCTGCCCGTTTCCCTGGATCTCCATTTGCATCTGCCCGACTTTATTTACGATGATGAAAAACTTAACGGTACGTGGGAAATCCGCTCCCGCCTGCCATTCCCCGTCAGTCCCCGGTTGACCCGATATCCGGGCGAACATACCACAATCCACCTGCCAGCCCATCAAAGCGGGGGGATTGACCGTTTCAGTCCGGATTTTCTGCTGAAAAAAGAATTTCCCCTGTGGAATACCGGATTTCAGGATTTCAAGTATGAATTATCCCTTCCGGGTATGATATTCCGCACTTGTGCCGTACAATTCCGCCGTCCTGCCGCACCCGGTGACTTCACATACCGTTACGGGAATTTCTACACGGAAAACGGCGAAAAACTGTTGTTTGTACTCCACCGTCCCCGCCTTCATGAATTACGGAAATGGAGTCTGGCTCAACAGCTTGCCGGCGGGTTGCGGAAAACGGAAAAATTATGTATGATTGCGGATCTGGATCAAAATACAAAAGAGCTTTTCCAAAACTCGTTCCGCAGAAAAGGAATCGAATTGAAAATCATCCCCGCGCTGCCGGAAGGAAAAGATTCGGGCAGTCCGCTGCCGGAAAATCTCTGCTCCATTTCCAAACAGTTGAACGCAGAAAAACCGGATTGTGTATTGATTATTCCTCCATCTTTGAATAAAGCACAAAATCATTCCATGCGCACGGAATTACGCTGTATTGCGTTCCTCGTGGAACAGGCAAAAAATATGGAATCGGTCCATCGGGTATTGCTGACTACACCATTCCCGGACAGGGCAGTGGATCCGGAACGGCAGAAAGATTATGCAAATCAACTCCGCAGTTTGAAACGGGATTACGGTATTTTTATGCTGGAATTGACAGCGTATCTTGCAAACACGCAGGAAGCAGAATATCAAAATAAAACCACTACCTTTTTGTTGAATGAATTTTAAAGGAATAAATTATGGAAAAGAAATTGAATTTTGAGGAAATCAAATCCCTGATCCGTGGTGCAGTCTCCATCGCTGAAACCGGAGATGGAATTCAAATGCAGCGTTTTACCGATGCACAATTCCATGTTTATGATAATAATCCGGACCATCAGAACAAAACCCGGGCGTCCTCCGGTATGGTCATGGATTTTGTTACCGATGCAAAACAGTTTACCATGAATTATCAGATCCGTTATGGTTCTTCCAGAATATTCTCCTATTTTGATGTGACCGTAAATGATATCCCGTACGCGTTTCAAGGTACAGAAGATTATACGAAAGAACCGGAAAGAACATTGGAATTTTCCCTTGACGGAAAAGAAAATCATGTCCGCATTTATTTTCCATGCCTCACACAAATCGTGATCCGGGACGTTATCTTTCATGATGTCAATATGGTCACACCCGTTTACCGGAATAAAATCATGCTGGCGTTTGGCGATTCCATTACACAGGGATATGATGCCAAACATCCAATGAAAGCCTATGCGATGACGGTTGCCGATGCGTTTTCTGCTGATTTATACAATAAAGCCATCGGCGGTGAAAAATTTCTGCCTGCCCTGCTGGATACACCGGATGCAATCGATCCGGATTTCATCACAATCGCGTATGGTACAAACGACTGGAGTTGTTTCCCCCGTGATCTGATTGAACACAATGTTGTAAATTTTTTCCGGAATTTGAATGGGCTTTATTCTTCCAAACCGGTCTTTGTCATCCTGCCGCTTTGGCGGAAAGATTATGATCGTCCTACCACATCCGGCACATTTGAAAGTGTCCGTTCTTTCATCCGTCAAACGGCGGAACAATATACCAATATTCACGTGATCGACGGATTTGAATTGATGCCCCATGATACTGCATTGTTCAGTGATGGCAGACTGCATCCCGATGATAACGGGTTCACATACATGGCAAAGACGCTGACAGAAAAACTCCGTGTTTTCCTGAAGTAAACAGGACTGCAATTAGGTTCTTCGACGTTTTTTACCACAATTATGCTCAAAAATATATAACAAACAAATACAGAATGTAGAATTGACCTGTTTTACACGTAAAATAAGCATAAACCTTAACGTCCAGAAAAACTTGGATTTGCCGATAGACAAGCCCCGAATGGGGCGGCAAGAGTCAGACAGCCCAGGGTGAAGCGCAGCGTAACCCTGGGATAAGACATTGAATAATATTGTCCCATGACAGCCTCCGCGTTGAAGACGTTCCGCAGGAACTGGATTCATCGTGGAGGCAATGATATATCCGG
>JAFVSW010000151.1 GCA_017503545.1 Lentisphaeria bacterium
CTATCGGCAAATCCAAGTTTGTCTGGACGTTAAGGTTTATACTTATTTTACGTGTAAAACAGGTCGATTCTACATTCTGTATTTGTTTATTATATATTTTTGAGCATAATTGTGGTACAAACCGTCGAAGAACCATTTTTTTCGGGTTACAACCGGATTTTATTCTGTATCAGATCCCGCCGGTATTTGCCCGGAGCCTGACCGGAATATTGTTTGAACTGCCGTGTCAGATAGGCGGTATTTTTATATCCGCAGAGATTGGCAATCTCTTTGATCGTGAGGCGCGGAAACATAAGCAGTCCGGAGACTTTTTCCAATCGGGCCTGAATGATATATTGTGTTGCGGGACAATTCATGTATTTATGGAACAGACGGCTTAATGTCCGTGTGCTGATCATGCAATGCTTGGCAATCATCTCTTTGGAAAGTGCCGGATTCTGCAAGTTGTCCCGGATATATTCCAGAGCATTGTTTAATTTTTCCGGGTAGGGCGGATTGAGTTGCTGATCCTGGACTTCCTGAAGCATTTGCAGAAACAATCCTGCAAGTTTTGCTGTATCCGGCTGATTCTGCCCGAGAATATCATAAATCTCATCAAAAATCGACTCCACTTTTTCCGGATATTTCAGCTGAAGATGTCCTCTTTCCGTTTTGAAGTAACGGGAAGTAAGCATTTCATGGAAAGAATTCGGGTATACCATGATCGCTTTCCGGATCAGCGGTTCGGAACTGGTGACAAAACTTTTTGTATAATTGTATTTTTTTCTCGAAAACGTAAAATGATTTGCGCCAGTTCCTGAAGTGTATGGACCTTTTGCCGTACAGGACATGGAAGAACCTTGTTTGATCAAGGTGTAAATGGCTAGATTGCCGGAGTTTCCATGGGTGACAAAGCCGGGCTGCCATGTGGAACGGAATGCACAATAAAATTGGAGTTTATCCAAATTCGGATCAAACTTTTCTTTATTGAAATGGTATTCTTCGTGATACAGTTTCTGACTCATAATGCCACCTGTGCTTCCCCGGTCAGAAGCAATTCCATACCGGATGCCGTTAATTTTTGCCGATCGACTTCAGGCAGTGCCTGATCTGTGACCAAAAGATCGACATCCTGCAGTGCGGCGAACCGGGTCAATGCCTTTTTCCCGAACTTTGAACTTTCTGTAATGATCGCCACATGTTCCGCTATACTGATCGACTTTTTTTCCAGATTGGAAAGACTTTTATCCGAAGTATAAAATCCATAATCGGAACTGGCACCGTCGCAACCGGAAATCAGCCAGTTTACATGATATTCGCTGATATTCTTTTCTGAAATATCCCCCACCAGATCCAGTGAATTATTCCGCAATTCCCCACCGAGCAGAATCACTTTGCAGCATGACCGGAACAGAGAGGAGGCGACCGGAAGGGAGTTGGTGATGACCGTCATCGGCAGCACATTATGCCGGGTAATGATCCTGGCAAAAGCCAGAGCGGTACTGCCGGTACTGATAAAGATATTTTTTACAGGGAAAATCTTATGATATAATGCTTCTGCAATCGCCAGTTTTTCATCTGTGATTTCATTTTCATCCCGTTCGGAATCATAGCCGGGCGGGTAGGGGACGGCACCGTTTTTCACCTGAATCAGCAGTTTGCGTTTTTCCAATTCCCGCAAGTCCCGGCGGATGGTCATTTGCGTGACGCCGAGTTTTTCCGCCGTGTCCGGGATGGTTATTCTGCCATGCTGCAGCAAATCCAAAATTTTTTTATGTCTCTGATTCATGTTTTCTCTCCGTTGATAGGAATATTATACATGCCGCAGGGGAATTTGCAAGGATGAAATGTTATTTTTTAACATTATTTTTCAGAAAAAATCGTTTCTGCAGTTGTTTTTTTCTTGCGATTCGTAAATCCGGCTGTATTTTACAGTAAAACAGAGGCAATTTCAAAAGTTTTCAAAAATGCCTGAAAACTCTTGTTGAGATCTGAAAACGGAGCGTTTGCGGTGGTTACCCACTGGGTAGCCACGCCTTGTCGCGGCATAGCCGTATGGCGACGCCGGAACAAACTACCATTTCCATCTCTTCAACAATCTTTTTTCAGTCAAAATTTGCAGACTTTTGAAATTACCTCAAACAACCAAACTTTTATAATGAAGGAGAAAAGATCATGGGCAAGTACAATCCCGCACCGTATCAACTCGATTTGAGCCGTTATCCCAACATCGTAACCGACACTGTACCCGGACCGAAAAGTCAGGCACTTCATGCCAGAGCAGCAAAATATTACCGTGGCCTTTCCGGTCAGGTCAAACTTTTCCCCGTTGCGTTCGAAAAGGGCGAAGGCTGCATGATGGAGGATGCCGACGGCAATCAGTATATTGACTTTTCCAGCGGTATCTATGTGACAACGCTGGGGCATTGCCACCCGAAAATTTCGGAAGCTGTTGCAAAATATGCAAAACAGATGATGAACTGCCATGACTTTACCACAGAAATCAAAGTCAAACTGCTGGAAAAAATGGCTTCCGTTCTCCCCGGCGACTTGAAATGTTTCCAGTTGTATGACAGCGGAACCACAGCCGTGGAAGCCGGTCTGCGTACCTGCCGTGCTGCCACCGGTAAAAATGAATTCATCAGCTGTTTTATGGATTTCCATGGTAAGAGTGGACACTCTATCGGTCTTGCCCGTATGACCAAGTTCAGCGGTGCATCCCGTCCGGAAGGTTTCCACCTGGTTCCGCGCCCGGATACCTATCGTCCCTGGTGGACCCGTGCGGATGGCACACTGGATACGGAACGTTATCTTGAATTTTACGATAAATTCATTAAAGAATCCACAACCGGTCAGGTTGCAGCCTTTGTTCTGGAACCGATTCAGGGCTGGGGCGGTTCCATTATGCCGCCGGATGATTTCTTCCCGAAACTGCGCAAATTCCTGGATGAACGCGGAATTCTTCTTTTTGCGGACGAAGTGTTGACCAGTATGGGCAGAACCGGTAAGATTCTCTGCTGCGAACATTGGAATGTTCTGCCGGATATTGTGACATTGGGGAAAGGTTTCGGTAACGGCTTCCCGGTCACTTGCATGGCAGTCCGCACACCCTATGCGGATGCGGTTGACAAAATCAGTGCCTCCACCAGTTACGGCGGCAACCCGATGGCATGTGCTGCGGCATTGGCATGTTTTGAAGTAATCGAAGAAGAAGGCTTGCTGGAACACGCACAGGAATTGGAAGTTCTGTTCAAGAAACGCATGGCAGATTGGACAACCAAATATAAAATCGTTGGTGATACCCGTTGCAAAGGCTGTCTGCTCGGGATCGAACTGGTCAAAGACAAAGCCCTCAAGACACCGTTTGATGAAGCCGGTAAGATGGTATATCAGAAAGCCTTCGGAAAAGGTCTCGCCTGGGTCCCCGCCGGTCACATCCTGCGCATGAGTCCCCCGATCATCATGCCGAACGAAGTGGCGATGAAAGGTATGGACATCATCGAAGAATCTATTGCAGAAACGGAAAAAGAACTGTTGGGCTGATTGAGAAAAACAAAGGATTTGACAAATGAAAACGTATAAAGTTGGTATGCTGGGCTTTGGATTCATCGGAAAAGTTCATGCGTACGGGCATTTGAATATTCCGCTGTATTATGATCAGCAGGATTTCCGCACAGAGATCACGCATATTTGCACATCCCGCAAAGAAACGGCGGAAAAGGGCTGTTATCAGGTAGGCGGCAGAGCGCATGCCGTATTGGATTACCGGGAAATCACGGAAAATCCGGATATTGATATTGTGGATATCTGTACGCCAAACAATCTGCATTTTGAAGCCTTGATGTCCGCCATCAAAAACAACAAACACATTTATTGCGATAAACCGTTGACGGCAACGTTGGACGAAGCCTTACAGATCAAAGAAGCGTTGAAAGATTATAAAGGCATTTCCCAGATGACTCTGCATAATCGGTTTTTCCCGGTCACGATCCGGGCGAAACAGTTGATCGAAGAAGGTAAAATCGGCGATATTCTGGAATTCAGAGGTTCCTACCTCCATTCCGGCAGTGCCGACCCGAAAGCCCCGTTGAAATGGAAACTTTCCGGTGCTGCGGGCGGCGGTGTCGTTGCCGATTTGGGCAGTCATATTTTGGATTTGATGCATCACATGCTGGGCGATTTCAGTGAATTGTCGGCTGTCACCCGGATCGCATATCCGGAACGGCCCTCTGCGGAAGATCCCACTAAAATGGTGAAAGTGGATGCGGAAGACAATATGCACGTGACCATTACATTGCCTTCCGGCGCACATGGAGTTATCAGTGCTTCAAAAATCGCAACCGGATTGGAAGACGAACTCAGTTTTGAGATTTACGGCAGCAAAGGAGCAATCCGGCTTGCTCCGATGGAGCTTCACCGTTTGTATTATTACGATTGCTCCGCACCTTCCAAACCAATCGGTGGAGAACGGGGCTGGGTGGCGATCGACTGCGGTCAGCGTTATGACAAGCCTGCCGGATTCCCGACACCGAAAGCGGCAATCGGCTGGATGCGCGGGCATATGCACTGTCTGTACAACTTCCTGAATTCCGTATATACCGGCAACGCGACGGGGCCGACATTGGAACAGGGAATTTATATCCAATATCTCATGGATAAAGTAAAGGAATCGGCGGAAAAACGTTGCTGGGTCAAAGTATGAGTGTCGAAAAAAGAAAAGTGAACTGGAAACAGAATCTGTTTTTTGTCTGGTTATCCCAGCTGCTATCCATGGCAGGATTTGCAGCCGTGATGCCTTTTATTCCGGTTTATTTGCGTGTGAAATTTGGAATCGAAGATCCGAATATCCGTGGCGGATATGTGGCGATTTTCAATTTCGCCACGATGCTTTCCTTTGCCATCTTTGCTCCGGTGTGGGGATGGCTTGCGGATAAATTCGGACGGAAGATCATGCTGATCCGGTCCGGGCTTGCCGCCGGGATCCTTTTCCCGTTGATGGCGTTCGCACCCAGTGTGTGGAGTTTGATCTGTCTACGGCTCTTTATCAGTATTTTCTCCGGAACGGTGACGGCTGCCAATACGCTGATTTCCTCCTGCACGCCGGATGAAAAACAGGGTTTTGCATTAGGGACCTTGAGTACCTCGTTGTGGAGCGGCAATATGCTCGGATTCCTTTTCGGCGGACTTATTGTCCATTTATTCGGCTATACGGCAGGATTTCTCCTTTGCGGCGGCTTGTATCTGATCGGGACATTCCTTGTGATCTTTTTTGTGCATGAGAATTTCACCCGTCCACAGCCGGTTGCAAAGGCGGAAACGGCAGAACGGAAAACTGGATTTTTCCGCTGGCTGCCCGATTTCTCCATGGTATTATGGCTGGTTCTTTCCCTGTTCCTGATGATGGGCTTCTCCCGGCGTTTTGAAGAATTTTACCTGGCATTACAGGTGGAACAGATCGCGGGAAAAGTCAATACGGAATTATATACCGGCTGGATCTGTACTGCGGCGGCTTTGGGCGGAATTGTTTCCGGAACATCCGTCGGGTGGCTGATCGACCGGTATTCGCCGAAACGGGTGGTATTGTGTGCTTTGCCTGTTTCCTGTATCTTTGTGTTGCTGCAGGGATTTGCTCCATCATTGGCAGTCCTGGGCGGCGCACGCTTTATCGCATTTATTTCCTCCAGCAGTCTGGAGCCGGCAATTCTTTCTATCTTGAGTAAGATCACACCCCGGGAGAAGCGGGGAATTGCTTACGGCTGGACGGCGACGTTCCGGAGTGTGGGGATGCTTCTTGCTGCCGGTTCGGGTGGATTTCTGGTGTATCATGCCGGGGTACGCAGTACATTTATTGTGGCGGGACTTGGATTTCTTCTGCTAATTCCCGCAATTATTTTTGTTGATAAACAAATACAAAAAACAACCCCCGCAGATGCGGGAGAATAGGATGGTCGATATGTCAAAACTTCTTATCGGATGGAGTGAAGCGGATATTACTCCCGTAACAGACAAAAAAATCTCACTTTCCGGACAATATTATGCCCGCTATACCAGAGAGATTCATTCCCGTCTTAAATTCACAGCGGTTGCTTTCAGTTCCGGCGAGGAACATTTTCTGACCGGCAGTATGGATAATGTCGGTATGCAGCAGGCATTTCATAATCTCGTACTGGATGCCGTAGTTGCTCTGGAACCTGCCATCAGGAAAGAAAATATCTTCCTGAATGCGATTCATACACACAGTGCACCTGCTGCTACTGTGGTGGTGAATCCCGGAGCCGTTTTAAAACTGAAAAATGACCCCGAAGTCCTCTCCGCGAAAGAGTATGTTGAATTTGTCGTTCCCATCATGGCAAAATGTCTGGTGGAAGCCTGGAACAACCGGAAACCGGGCGGGATCGCACGGGCATTCGGCAACGCCCGGATCGGCCATTGCCGCCGTGCGGTATACAGCAATGGAAAAGCGGAAATGTATGGCGATACCACACGTCGTGACTTCATCGGCATGGAAGCCGGGGAAGATTCCGGTGTCGATATGCTCTTTACTTATGATGAAGCGGGAAAGAAAACCGGTATGTTCCTCAACGTGGCATGTCCTTCCCAAGTCATGGAATCCACTTACAAAGTTTCTTCCGACTTTGCCGGTGCCACCCGTGAATTGCTGAAGACGGCTTACGGAGAAGATTTCCATACTATTTATCAGATCAGCCCTGCCGGTTGCCAGTCACCCCGTGACCTGGTTCGCCATTACACGACAGAACCCGATTTCTGGCATGAAGACGGGGTGGTGGAACATGCAAAACGCCTGTTTCATACCGTTACGACCGTTCAACCGGAAGCCATCAACTATGAGCCTGTGCTGAAAGTGACGGATATGACTGTCACCCTGCCGCGCCGCCGTGCATCCTACACCGATTATGTTGCAGCGAAAGCCGAACTGGCACGTCTGACTGCAATCCAGCCGGAAGCGGAAGCGTTTGAAGATTTCTGTGCGGAAACTCATGCAAATGAAAAAATCGACGGTCCCGGACCTTATGACAGCAAACTGCATCATTTTGTATTGATCAAGAATGAGCAGGCCGTGATCACCCGTTATGAAAATCAGGATGCGGAACCGAATCTGACATTCCATATGAATGTAATCCGCCTCGGTGATATTGCCATCGCCAACAATCCTTTTGAACTGTATCTTTACTACGGACAGATTATCAAAGCCCGCAGTAAAGCCGTACAGACATTCCTGATTCAGCTTTCTGCCGGTGCTTCCATTCATGCCGGATATCTGCCCAGTCCTGCCGGGGAACAGTACGGCGGATACGGCGGACTGATCATCAATGGGCAGATCGGTTCTGCCGGCGGTTACAAATTGTGTGACGATACGGTGGAAGCGATCAACAAACTTTTTGAAGATTAAAGCGGCATTTTTATGAACTGTTATTTAGGACTCGATATGGGTACGACCGGCGTAAAAGCCGTGGTGTTTGACTGCAACGGCGTTCCGCTTGGAATCGGCCTTGCGGAATACACGTTGGAAACGCCGAAGCCGGATATCGTTGAACTGGATGCGGAGATTTATTGGGAATCTGCGAAAAATGCACTTTCTCACGCCGTCGCAAAAGCGGAAATCGACCCTGCCTGTATCCGGGCACTTTCTGTGACGGGGCAGGCGGAAACACTGATCATGGTTGATGCGGCTGGCAATCCGTTGCGGAAAGCCATTGTCTGGCTGGATAACCGGGCGTCGGATGAAGCAAAGGAGATGGAGCAGCATTTTTCCATTGATCCTTTGTTCCGTATGTCCGGGCAGACAGAAATGCTTCCCTGCTGGCCGGCGGCGAAAATCCTCTGGTATCAACGCAATCAACCGGACTTGTTTGCAAAAACGGCAAAATATCTGATGGTGGAAGATTATATCATCTATAAACTTTCCGGTCTTTTTGCCACGTGTGACGGCTTGATGCCTTCCAGTTTGTATTATGATATCCGCACCGGGAAATACGATCCCGCCGTTCTGAAATATCTCGGGATCACGGAAGATCAGCTCCCCGCGCTCAAACATGCCGGGGAAGTGATTGGGGTCTGCGGGGAAAATGATTCCATTCTTGCACCGGGAACCTGTATCGCTGCCGCTCCTATCGACCATGTTTGCGGTAACTTGGGCAGCGGTTGTGCGGATCGCGGAATGATTTCTGAAACAACCGGGTGTACACTTGCCCTTTGCGCCGCGTTCCCCTCACTGGTTTATGATGAGGAACGCCGATTGAGTACGTATCTGGGGTTTGCAGAAAATTCCTTTGTGCTGCTCCCCTGGGCTCCGACTGCCGGGATGCTTTTGAAACATTTCCGGGATGAATTTACTGCCGGAATGAATTTCAAAGAATTCGATGCGGCGGCAGAGTCCGTTGCGCCGGGCAGTGAAGGGTTGATTCTGCTGCCCCATTGTGCCGGTGCCGTTTCTCCGGTGTGTAATCCGGATGCACGCGGTGTGGCTTATGGGATCACGTTAGCCCATAAGAAAGGACATTGGGCGCGTGCGATCATGGAATCTGTGGCGTATCTGTTGCGGGATAATGTGGAAGCCTTGCGTTCCCTCGGGGCGGAGATTACAGAGATCCGTTCTCTCGGCGGGGCATCCAAAAGCCGTCTCTGGCTGCAGATCAAAGCCGATGTGCTGAATCTGCCGGTAACGGTTACGGAATGTGAAGAAGCGACTTCGCTCGGCGCTGCTATTCTTGCTGCCGTTGCATCCGGCGATTTCCCAAGTTGTCAGGATGCAGTCCGGCGGATGGTGAAAGTGGCGGATACCGTTTATCCCACAAAGAATGCTGCGGAATATGAACCTTATTTCAAGACTTATCAAAAATTAAATACTTTACTTATGCCAACATTCGGAGGTAAAATATGATTCGTAAAGAATGGAAAATCCGTGCCGGTTTCGTCGGCTTCGGGGAAGTCAATACCCCCAGAGAATTTATTGATGGACGATGCAGAACGGCTGCCGATGAACTGATCAAACGTGGCGTGGAACTGGTGGAAACGGCTCCCGTCAGCGATGATCCCGAAGGCGCACAGGCGCAGCGCGCAGTGGAAGAATTGTCAAAAGGTGATTTTGATGCTTTGGTTGTTTGTATTGCCGGGTGGATTCCCACTTGGGCGGTGATCAAGGTCATTGAACCTTTCAAACACAAACCCATGCTCCTCTGGGGGCTCAGCGGATGGCGGGAAAATGGACACTTTGTTACCACTGCCGATCAGGCCGGTTCCACCGCTTTGCGTGCTCCCATGAAAGAAATGGGATATAATTTCAAGTATCTGGTCAACTTCAAAGATTCCGCACCCCGTTATGAGGAAGCCGTTTCTTATCTGCGTGCCGCCTCTGCTTCTGCCATGATGAAACATGCGTTTATCGGCATGAGCGGTTATCGGGATATGCGCCTGTATGGTACTCTGTATGATGGCAATCTGTTGAAGAAAAAGATCGGTGCTGAGATTGAACATTTTGACCTTTTGGAAATCAATGAGCTGATCAAAGATATTCCGCAGGATGAAATTGATGCGCTCGCTGCAAAAATCAAAAATAATTGGGATTTTGTACGTGCCCCGCAGGAAGGAACAGTCGAAAATTCCGTCCGCCTCTCTCTCGCTTTTCAGAAAAAAATCAAAGAACGCGGCTATGATGCCTTCTCTTTCTGTGATGTGGACGGGGTCAAAAAACTTTTGAAGTTCGCTCCCGCCGGTGCGTTGACTCTCCTGCATGATGAAATGGATATTCCTTCTGTCCCGGAAAACGATTCCTACGGCGCAGTAACGCAGCTTATCATGAAATATCTTACCGGACAGTCTCCCGCTTACATGGAATTTTATGAATTCACAAAAGATTCCGCATTCATGGGCGTGCCTGACTATGTCCCTGCATCCGTTGTCGATGGCAAAGTGACTGTTATGCCCAACGCATTCGGTTCTTTCGGCGAAGGTCTGCTTAATGTTTCCAAAGTGAAAACCGGAGAAGTTACCATTGTCCGTCTCGCACAAGTCGATGGCGAACTGGTGGTACATGCCGTGAAGGCGGTTGCCCGGACACCGGAAACCTGGGAAGAAGCAGGTTGGGCTCCCCCGGCACCCCAGCTGCCCAGTCTGGAAGTCTGCTTCGGCAAATCTTCCGATGAATTTCTGAAAGATGTGATGGGCCAGCATTACATTGTTACCTATGGCGATAATATGGAGTTGATCGCCAACTATTGCGCCATCAATGGTTTGAAGATGATCTGAAAGACTTTCTCTCATTAAAAACGAACCGGCATATTCTCTTTTCCCGGGAGAATATGCCGTTTTTTTCGTCATTGTCTCATTTTACCGTATTTTTGGCTCAATAGTATAAAAAATAAGCCTTGCATTTTTCAAATCAAGCCATATATTAATCGCAGATAACAACTCTTAACAGAAGGAGAATGTGTAGTATGATTGACATTACCAGTCACAGACAGGGCGCAATCCTCAACCATAATCATGGTGTGGAAACCGATTCCGGCTTGAAGATTCGTGTGGAAGGTATTTCTGAAACTGGCCGTCCGGTCAAAATCAATGGTGTTCCGGCGGAAATGGATGGACGTATTTTCCGTGCCGATGTAGAATTGAAAGAACAGTATAACAATATCAAGGCATCGGTTCTGACTCCCTCCGGAAATTATTCTCAGGAATTGACTCTTGTGTGGGATAAAAAATCCTTCAAACGGTTCAACTGTTATATCGACGACCATAGTTTTCTTTTCATGGAATTGACCCGTCAGAAACCGGCACGTGCGTTCGATCATTTCTACCTTGCCGCATTGAAAAAAATCCACGACGAAACGGGTTTGAAAGTTACCTTGAACACCTTCTTCCGGAACGATCATGATCCGGATGGATATCTTCTTTCTGAAATGCCCGATATCTGGAAAAGTGAGTTCGAAGATCAGTCCGATTGGCTGCGCTTTTCCTTCCATTCTTACAGCGAATTTCCGGACCGTCCTTACCTGGAAGCATCGGCGGAAGAATTCGGCAAAGATTATGACCTGGTACAGAATGAAATCATCCGTTTTGCGGGTGAAAAATCCTTTATTGTTCCAATGATTATTCACTGGGGCAATATCCATCCTGTTGTTGCCGCGGAATACCGCCGCAGAGGATCCCGTTATTATGGCAGAAGTATGCGCCCCATGGTCATGGGCGGTCCCAGCCTTGCGGAACGTCAGAAGGGTGGAGACATGAAACAAGTGGAAAAACGTGCATCTGCAAGAGATGAACGTGTATCACCCATCGAAGGATTCGGTTTGTATTATGATGACCAGGAAGAAATCAGCTATCTGGCAAAACATAAAGCCTATTACAATCCTGCTCTTGATATGTTTATACAGCTTGGAACGGTCTGCTGCAATCTGACTACACAGGATGTGATTCGTGACCGGATTGCAAAACAGTTTGAAATTGCGGAAAAATACGGTGTGGAAGCATTCAGTTTTGCCAGCCACGAACAGTATTCCTTCCCGTTCTATCCCAATTATATCCCGGATCATCTGGATCGTATCGCTTTGACCGCGCGTTTGTTCCACGATGCCGGTTATAAAGGTGTCTTCTATCCGGAAGGGATCATGGGTAATACCGCTTGGGAGGCCTGAGAATGATTGAAATTACAAGTCACAGACAAGGGGCAATCCTCAACCATAATCACGGGATCGAAACGGAGTCTTCTCTCAAAATCACCGTGACAGGTGTTTCCGAGTCCGGTCGCCCCGTAAAAGTCAACGGTATCCCCGCTGAAATGGATGGCCGTATTTTCCGCGCTGAAGTTGAACTCAAGGAAAAATTCAACAAGGTTACGGCAACGGTTATGACACCTTCCGGTGATTATTCCCAGTCACTCGTTCTCGTTTGGGATAAAAAATCCTTCAAACGGTTCAACTGTTATATTGATGACCACAGTTTCTTTTTTACGGAACTGGCACGTCAGAGACCGGCACGGGCATTTGACCACTTTTATCTTGCCGCATTGAAAAAGATTCACGAAGAAACCGGGTTGAAAGTTACGCTGAACTGTTTCTACCGTAACGATCATGATCCGGCGCATTGTACGCTTTCTGAAATGCCGGATATCTGGAAAAGTGAGTTTGAAGACCAAGCTGATTGGCTGCGTTTTTCTTTCCATGCGTACAGTGAATTTCCGGACCGTCCTTACCTGGAAGCATCGGCGGAAGATTTCGGCAGAGATTATGATCTGGTGCAGAATGAGATCATCCGTTTTGCCGGAGAAAAATCATTCATTGCACCGATCGTCATTCATTGGGCGAACATTCACCCTGCTGTTGCGGCGGAATTGCGTGCCCGCGGAGCTTTTGTCAATAGCAATTGTATGCGTCCCCGTGTGATGGGCGGTCCCAGCCTGGCAGACCGTCAGAAGGGCGGCAACATGCAGTCGATCGAAACGCGTGCTGCTTCCAGAGACGAACGTGTTACCGAGCAGGAAGGATTTGCTCTCTACTATGACGATCAGGAAGAAAACAGCTATCTTGCCAAACACAAAGCTTACTACAATCCTGCGGTCGACATAATCATCCAACAGTTTACTGTTTGCTGCAATCTGTTGACTCAGGATGTGATCCGCGAACGTATCGCTGCTCAATTGGAATTGAATACCAAGTATGGTGTGGAAGCATTCTGCTTCGGCAGCCATGAACAGTATTCCTTCCCGTTCTATCCCAATTATATCCCGGATCATCTGGATCGTATCGCTTTGACCGCGCGTTTGTTCCACGATGCCGGTTATAAAGGTGTCTTCTATCCGGAAGGTATCATGGGTA
>JAFVSW010000024.1 GCA_017503545.1 Lentisphaeria bacterium
CTTCCATCGGGTCTTTCGCACGGGGATAACTCCCCAGAAGACGCAAGGCAGAAGTCAATTTTTCCAGTTCACTCAACGCAGCACAAACTTTCTCATCCTGACGGTGTCCGATAATATCAATGAAGAATTGATATTCCCAGTTCTTTTCTCCCGTGGGACGGCTTTCGATCAGGGACAATGTCAACCCCTGTTCCTTGAACGGAAGCAGACTGTCATAAAGCGCACCAACACGATCTTTGATCGCAAAACAAATACTGGTCTTGTCTGCACCGGACGGAGCCGTTTCACGACTCTTGGCGGAAATGACAAGGAAACGGGTCGTATTGCGCGGATTATCTTCGATTGCTTCCCGCAGCAATTCCAAACCGTAAACTTCTGCCGCAAGTGCAGAGGCAATCGCTGCAGAATCTTCTTCCATCGCCGCCAATTCCGCACCACGGGTATTGGATGCCGTTTCCACCAGCTCCACACCACGCAGATTGTCACGGATCCAGCCGCGGCATTGTCCCAGCGTCTGCGCATGAGCATACACTTTGCGGATGCGGGACAGCGGAACTTTGGAAAGCAAACAATGGTGAATCGGCAGATTGATTTCCGCACAAATCACAACATCTTTCCATTCCAGAAACATATCAAGCGTACGGTTCACCACGCCTTCCGTGGAGTTTTCTACCGGCACACAACCGTATTCCGCTTCCCCGTTCACCACAGAAGCAAACACTTCACGGGCACTGGATTTGGGCATGTAGCCAACACTCTTGCCGAATTTGCTCATCGCGGCCTGATGGGTAAAGGTCGCTTCCGGTCCCAGATATGCTACACGCAACGGAAATTCCAGAGAAAGCGCGCCGGACATAATCTCACGGTAAATCGCGCGTAAGGTGTGGGCGGACATCGGACCATTGTTCAATTCACAGAGACGGTCCAATACCGCTTTTTCCCGTTCCGGGACATAAACTGCCGCGGTACGGTCTTTTTTCCAGGTGCCGATTTCGATCACTGTACGGTAACGATCATTCAACAAACGAACGATTTCATTGTCAACAGCATCGATTTTCTTTCTCAATTCAGCAAGATCCATTTTACTATTCCTTTCTGATCTAATTCACAAAATTTTTATTCATTCCATACATAATGCGCCGCGGACAAGCAACGTACACAATTCCGGCATGGCAATTCCCGCAGTCCGCGCTTCTTCCGGCAGCATACTGGTATTCGTCATCCCGGGCAATCCATTCCCTTCCAACAGATAAACTTTCTTATCACTGGAACGGACGATAAAGTCGATCCGCACAAGTTGATCCGCTCCCGCCGCTTTTGCAAAACGCAATGCGGCAGTCGCAACTTCCACCTGAATTTCCTCCGGAATGGATACCGGCGGACAGAAATGGCGGCAGCCGGAATCCGCATTGTATTTGGCATCATAATCATAAATCCGCCCCGGATACTGTACTTCCATTGCAGGCAATGCCTTCCCCGCAACAACACCAACGGCGCCTTCCACGCCTTGAATGTATTCTTCCACCAGAATCGATTCATCATAACGGAACGCTTCTGCCAATGCCGCTTGCCATTGCGTCTTGTTTTCCACAAAAGTAACACCGAACGTTGATCCGTTGGAATTGGGTTTCACAATCAGCGGAAAGTCAAAACCCGCCGGAATATCTTCCTGCGGCTGGCGCAGTTCACAATATTTTGCCGTATTCAACCCGGCATCAAACATCACCTGTTTGGATGCCTTTTTATCCATAATCAAACGGCATGCAGCAGAACCCGGACCAACAAATTTCAAGGATGCCTTTTCCAATAATTCCTGAAGCCGTCCGTCTTCCCCGTATCCACCATGAAGAACCGGGAAAATCACATCCGCCCAGTGGAGCATATCATCCGTCAATGCCAATTCCTGAATATCATATTCTCTGACTGTAAATCCGGCAATACGCAATGCTTCCGCCACGTTCGCTCCGGAACGTAAGGAAATTTCACGTTCACTGCTGACTCCACCCTTGAGTACAAGGACTTTCAATGCTGCTTTCTCCTGATCCTGCATATTGGCAAACCTCACTTCTGTATGCAATAAAACCTGTTCTGTTTTCAATACCGCTTCCCGCATATCATGTATCAGCGCAGCATAATCAGAACTCGCTCCCGATCTGCCGCTCCGGTTCACGATCCAGTTACCATGTTCCTGTGCAACTTCAAAGACTCCTCTTTTCCGCCCTTTCATCCCCGCATGTTCCAAAAGTTTTCCCGCAATCTGCCCCACCGGATTCCGGAACGTACTGCCCGCACTGCGCCCTTTCGGCGCATTACGCCGCCGTTCCGATTCCTCTTGCCATAATCGCTCTTCTTCTTCCCGATCTCCTGCCGGAAAACGGAAATCTGCACCAAGTATCAAATTTTCCGCGTCCAGACCGGATGAACGGTACTGCCAGGGCAATTCTTCTTTCCGGAAAGTTTTGATTTTTCCCGTCTGCAAATCCAGAACATCCATGGAAACAAGAAAATCTGATATGCAAACACCTTTGGCACCCGCATTCATAAAAAGCGCACCGCCGCAAGTACCGGGAATCCCGGATAATCCGGAAATACCACAGTATCCGGCATCTTTCGCAAATGTCAAAACCTGACGCAGAGAAAAGGAAGCACCGGCATGAATCATACCATCTTCCTTCTCCCGCAAAAAATGAAAAACACCATCTTCCGATTTCAGGAAAAGGGTGTTGTCCAATGGCACATCCGAACCCGCAAAATTGGCACCACCGCCTAACGGCACAAGCTGACAGCCCGTCCGCCGCAACGCGGGTATATAACGCTCTGCACCATCACAATGCAAAAGTTTTACCAAGGTAAATGTGCCGGTCCCTGCACCAAGAGTTGTAAATTTTCCCCAGGAGGCATTTTCCGTAATCAACGCCTCACCGGGTAAAAAACAATCTGCAATACAATTATTTCTTGTAGACTTCTTTGGGATCGAAGATCCGTTCTCCAACGACATTGAGACTTCCATCACTTTCCAGTCTGCGGAAGAAGCAGGAGCGGTATCCTTCGTGGCAGGCTGCGCCACCAATCTGTTCCACTTTGAAGATCACTGTATCTTCATCGCAGTCGATAAGAATTTCTTTGACCATCTGACGGTTGCCGGACTCTTCGCCCTTCTTCCAGAGTTTATTCCGGGAACGGGACCAATAAGTGGCAGCACCGGTTTTCAAGGTTTCATTCCAGGATTCTTCGTTGATATATGCCAACATGAGCACATCTCCGGTTTTCCAATCCTGAGCGATCGCGGGGATCAAGCCGCCGCACTTCTTAAAGTCGAGTTCAATCATTTTTCAATCTTTACCTGTTTTGAGGGGTCCTGTTTCGCGGGAGCTTTCAATTCCGCTTCCGCACAATAAATCTTCTGATCTTTCTGAATCTTTTCCAGCTCTGCCTCATTGTGCAGAAGACCGATTGCAAAACAGAAAGATTTACATTCTTCCGACGGTGCAATGTCAGAGAAACGTACCGGATCACCCGGCATGATCTCACGTACACGCAACGGCGTATTATTCTTGAGTTTCAAAATCTTGCCATTCTTGTCAAACCAGATATAACGGAATGCAACACGGTACGGCTTTTCCCCGTTGAACAACCAGGTCCAGCAGGAATACGGTTTCGTCTTGCCGTAAATACGGACAGCCAACAGACCTTCTTCCGTTTCATTGCTTTCCACTTTGCCAAGTTCAAAAACTTGTGCAAAACCAGGGCAGATATAAACCATTCCGGGCTTCAAATTGTAAGAAACTGCTTTGGAATAATCGTTCTGCGCAATGTTCGTCACTTCAGAATTCGGGGTCACTACATATTTTTCATTTGTAACAACCGGTTCCTGCGTCGCACATGCCGCCGTCAATAAAAGGGATGCAGCTGCTGCCGCACAAAAAATTGTATTTTTCATTCTTTACCTCCGGATCAATAGTAAATTGTTAAGAGTTTATAACGTAATTTACACCGCACATGAAAAAATGTCAAGTATGACGAATCGTTTTTCCCACATAAATTTGACGGGGACGGACGATTTTTGTTTCCATACCGATCATTTCACGCCAATGCGCAATCCACCCCGGCAGTCGCGCCAAGGCAAACATCACCGTAAACATGTTTTCCGGAATACCAAGCGCACGATACACTATGCCGGAATAAAAGTCTACATTGGGATACAAATTCCGTTTCACAAAGTATTCATCATTCAATGCCGCTTTTTCCACTTCACGGGCAACTTCCAGAAGCGGATCGTTGATATTCATCTTGTTCAGGAACTTATGACATTCTTCCTTGATAATTTTCGCACGCGGATCGAAGGTCTTGTAAACACGATGACCAAAACCCATCAGCTTTGTCGGATCGTTATGGTTCTTGACCCGTTCAAAATATTTTTCGATACTGCCTTCCCGTTCGATTGTACGCAGCATTTCCACAACTTGCTGGTTCGCTCCACCGTGAAGCGGCCCGGACAACGCAGAAATACCCGCGGAAATCGTTGCATACAGGTTCACCTGCGCACTGCCGATCGTACGGACAGTCGTCGTCGAACAATTCTGTTCGTGGTCCGCATGAAGAATCAACAATACGTTCAGGATTCTTACCGCATCTTCGCTGATCCGGTAAGGAAGCACCGGAGAATCAAACATCATATTCAAAAAGTTGGCGCAATAAGACAAGTCGATACGCGGGTAAACCACCGGTTCCCCAATGCTCTTCTTATACGCAAATGCAGCCATGGTACGAACAGTGGAAATCAATCGCGCCGTGGAAATCTTGATATCCTCATCCATGGAAAGCTGGTCAACGTTGGGATAAAACACTGCCAATGCATTGATCATGGTGGAAAGAATATGCATCGGGTGCGCACCACGGGGCAAACGATCGAAGAAGTGACGCATATCTTCGTGCATCAACGAATTAATATTCAGAAGATGGGAAAAGTCTTTTTTAATTTCCGGAGTCGGCAAATCTCCATGCACCAGCAAATATGCCACATCCACAAAGGAATTGGATTTGACCAATTCTTCCACCGGATAGCCCCGATAACGCAATATCCCGCGTTCTCCATCAACAAATGTAATGGAACTTTGACATACTGCGGTATTCATCAAGCTGCGGTCAAGCGTAACATAACCTGTTTGTTTACGGAACTGGCTCATCTCAATTGCTTTTTCGCCTTCTGTCCCGACAATGACGGGCAATTCAATCTCTTTTCCGCCAACATACAGTTTTGCTTTTTCTGTCGTTTCCATGTTAATTGTTTCCGTTCGTTATGTATTACTACCAGAATAAATAATCAAAGCGAATTGGTAATATACTCCCGTTTTTCCCTTTTTCAAGTAAAATAAAATAAAAAAAATTTTATAAATTGCAATTATTCCCCGTTCTGTCTTATTTTTTCAGTTTTTATTCCCCTTATGATTTGACTTTTTATAAAACTGGCGTATATTATGGTGTATATGGTGCAACTCTATAATATAACTTGGTATGATATAAAATGATTTCTGATGCTCTGACATTATTTTTTGAAACACGGTCTCTTGACGGAAATTCCGGTGTACCCATCTATACTGCATTACAGAGACAAATCCTGAATTTTATCGAAACTCATTCCGATACAACAGAGTTTCCATCCGAACGCGAACTCGCTCAACTCCTGAAAATCAACCGCAGAACACTGCATAAAGCAATCGAACCGTTGATCGCGGACGGCACTCTGATCCGGACAAGAAAAAAGACTCTCATCAACCGGAACAACAATCCGGATCATCAAACTGGTGTACATGGTGCATATCCGGAATATTCCGCCGGAATGACCCGGAAAATCCGTTTACTGCTGAATAATTCCAACGAGAATGAACTGGATTTCTGGCAGAAAACGGCAAAAAAGTTCGGACAGCTTTTCCCTATGTTCCAATTGGAAATTAATATCCCCGGACAAAATACCGGCAACTATTTACAGATTTTTGAACAGGGCGAATTTGATCTCGCGATCATGCCCACTTATATCAATTGGAAAAATACGTTTTCTGATCAACTCCTGCCGGTCAAGGAAAGTTATTTGAAACTTTTTGATTCGCCGGATTTTCTATCCGGAAGCTGGACTGCATCGGTTCCGGAATTGCGGAAATACGCCATTCCCTGGTCTCTTTCTTTTCAGATATTGGAATGGAATCGGACACCGGAAGAATTGTTTGCGTTGTCAATGGATGATCTGCTTGCAAAGTGTACCGGGAAATTGCCGGAAAAGATGTCATTATTCCCCGGCTATTACGAACTCAGCCGGGATTTGGGTGTACCGGAAACATTTACCGAAGATATTATCATGAGTCATTGCAATAAATTGCTTGACCGTTTCGATCTTGCATCAAAAAACGATGCCGTATTCCAGATACGGAATCCGGACAATGACACCTTGATCACCCGCAATAATTATTCTTAATAATGCCGTCGATTCCCAGAAACGGTATACGTTATTCCAGCCATCGGCGGGAGTCTGCTATTGGGGCGGTTGCGGTGCGCTTGGAATCAATAAAAATTCCAGTTGTATTCACGAAGCCTATCTGTTCATTGAATTTCTTCTTTCCGCGCCGATACAAAATATGATTTGGAATAAACTGCACCGCGCGCCGGTACGTGTTTCCTGTCTCAAAGAAATACAGGACTTTTTCGGGATGGATCCGCTGCCGTACTTGCGTCAATGCCGTGAAAATCCAAAATCCTATCCGTGTCCGGTAGGTTGCGCCATTCTGCCATATGCGGAAAGTTATCTGAACGGGCAAATCACCCGACAGGAAGTCATCGGGAATGTTTTACGATTTTATTCATAAAAAATAACACAGAGGACATTATGAAAAACAAAACAGAAAAAGTTTCAACCGGGGCAAGTTCACCGTTCACCTTGATCGAACTGCTTGTTGTTATTGCCATCATTGCCATTCTGGCAGGGATGTTGCTGCCGGCATTAAGCAAGGTCAAAGATCAGGGCAAAAATGCAAGCTGTGTCAGCAATCTTAAACAGCACAGCATGATTCTGCAAATGTATACCAGTACGTTCAATGACTATTCCGTTACGCCTCATACAAGCAATTATGCGCCATGGCGTATCCTTGTGGATTTAGGATATTATAAGCCGGATGACAAACTGATGGTATGCCCGGGCGACAAAACAAATGAAAAAAACCGGACTGATATCCAGGGATCATGGCAATATTATGCAACTTGGGCAAAACTTTCCCGCGGATATGTTTATAATCGGGTATGCGGATTTTACAACAGCGGGAATTATTTTCCCGCTGTCCGCCCGTCCAAACTGAAACGCCCCTCGACCATCGGTATCATTTTTGACTTTGAAGCAATTGCAAGTTCTCAAGGTTATTTTTACGGATATGAATATGGATCTCCCGGCAAAGATACAGAACGGCTCAAAAACGGGGAGCATCACAATGGTTACTGCAATATTGCCGCATACGATAACAGCGTAGGAAAAGAAAGAGCCATCGTTATGTTCCGGAATAATCAGCCGACAAAATATGTCAACCCCACTTACGGACCATTATTGAGCAAACCATAATAATATTGATAATACAAAATCTCAACAGAAGGATCATTCAACAATGAAACACAAACTCAAATGTCTGCTTGCTGTATTGACAGCACAGACCGCTCTGTTCCTCTCTGCCGGCGAACAGAATGATTTCACCATCAACGGCATGAAAACGGATGCAGGTTTCCAATCCAAAGGAAGTACCTGGAGTTATGAATGTAATGCGGATTTGACAAAACAGGTCCCTGCAGAATTTCTCCTCGCTCCCAGAGCCATCAAGCAGCATAAAAAATATGCATACATCAAAGGCAGTGTCGCCAATATTGCATTGACACTCAAAGCACCCGGTCCCATCAAAACACTGAATGCCGCTGCCACGATCAGCAATTATGCCGATAGCGTCAAACGCAATGCCTCCATTTCCTATTCCCTTGACGGAATCAATTTCATCCCCGTTGCAGCCAAAGATTTTGTCGGTGCAAAAAATGTCATCTCCGGCAAAGTTGATTTGCCTGCCAATAAAGGGATTCTGTACATCAAGATCACAAAAAATTTGAAAGAGAATGATAAAAACGGCAAGTACAGTTTTGTTCTTTTCCAGAATATCAAACTCCATTTGACCGGTACGATCAAAAAACAAACTGTCGGCACAAAGACGGAAAAAGCCGATACACCGTATGCCAGTTATATCCTCAAAGAAAACTTCCCCACCGGCGTATTCTGGCCATGGGAACGTACACAGCCCAATGCAGATCACGCAAAAATGGAACTCTGGGCGTTTGTGGATAAGGTCATGAAAACGCTCAAAGATCATGGTTTCAATACCCTCTGGTTCGTTAATCTGAATAATTTGGACTATCACGCAAAAGTATTGACCATCGCAGAAAAATACGGACTGAAAGTCCTCCTCAAGACCGATGCCTATAACGTGTTTTACAACAATGCGCAAACACTCTCCCGTGTCCGCAATCTTGCAATGAAAACCACCGCCCGGATCGGACATTTCCCCGCTCTCCTCGGATACGTCCTCAAAGACGAACCCCTTATGTGCGATATCGAAACTTGCGGTTATCTTTACAACCTGATGAAAGAGATCGACCCGAAACGGGAATCTGTTTCCGTCGTCATGAATCGCCAGAGCGTCAGTTACCTGCGGGACAGCAAACTGCCGGTGGTCTGTTCTGATATCTATTATTTCAGTGACGACGATTCCACCATGCTCCCCTCCCCCCGCAAACCTGCGCAGAATGAATTCTCCAATGCCTTGCGCAATTACGGTGACTGTGCGGAACTTTACGGCAAACATTCCTGGTTCATGGGGCAGATGTTCGGCACTGCATGGGGCCGTCATTACCGCAAAGGCGATAAAATGATCGTCTATCCCGGCAGTTATCTCCACTGGCGTATGCCAACCGAAGCAGAAAGCCGTTGGCAGTTCTGGGAAGCACTCCGTCTGGGAACAAAAGGGACCTTCATTTATGTCCTTTTCCCGCCGGTTCCCCTCTATGTCACACCGGAAAAAGCAACAACTCCCTATGAGAAAAAACGTGTTGCAAATATGGATAAGCTCGCCAAAATCGCAGCAAGCTGGAAAACGCAGAAATTGACCACAAAAATGACAGAACGCGATCCCGGCGAAGGAATGTTGGAACCTGGTGGCGAACCGACAAAACAAATGCGTGCTGTCACCCCCTTCATGAAGCTGATGCGCGCCAATGAAAAATTGCTGCTTGCCCGCAAAAAAGCCGATTTCCCGATATTCTTTGCGACCGATAACGAAACCAATACTGCAACCTTTGTTTCCGGCAAACGCTGGCTCGGAATCATTGTCAACCGCAATGTGGAAAAAGACCGGAATGTCACCATCCTGCTTCCGCCCAATGTGAAAGCCGTCCGTAATATCGCAAATGGCAAATCCATCCCCGTAAAGAATGCAAAAAATGAATTCCGCAGCATCCGGATGACACTGAAAGCCGGGGACGGTGCATTGTTGGAAGCCGAATTCAATCGGGAACCGGGTATGCGTTTCTGCCTGGAATCCTTCAATCAGCCGTTGATCAACCGCATGACGATCAACAAAAATGCAGAAATCTTCCATCGCGGCAATTATGGTGCGGATGCAAACCGGGCATTGCGTCTGAAAAAAGGTGCGGACTCATCCGTACCGGTATGCGCCATGCTGAACCTGACCAAAAAATCCAATTCTCAGCGGACCTATTCCATGAACTTGAACCTGAACAAGCGTGCCGGGATCATTTACGGTACTGTGCGCGGAAAAATCAAATCCTTGCAGGTGAAAACAGTCAGAGTCGGTATTGATGGAGAAAAAGCAAACTTTGCCCATCTGAGAAACAATTCAAAAGTTTCTCTCCACAAAATGAATGGTAATCTGCTCCATAAAGGTGACAGTCAAATCCCGTTCATTGTACCGGTCGGCACCAACGCATTGGAATTTTACCTGACCGATCCCAAAGATTTCATTGATGATATCACAATCTGGTTTGTCCCGGATAATATCTGATATTCAAGGTAAATTCAAAGACGGACTTTTACGGCTGGATTCGGAAATCCGCTGTAAAAGTCCGTTTCCATTTTAAAGTCAGGCAAGCGTTTTATGCAGTTGGTTATTCGTAATGAAGGTCCGTTGTCTTATCCGTGAAACGGAATAATGTTTCCCTGTCCCATGTACCGGACAGGAGTGACAAAGATTGGTCCGTCTTACTGCAACTTCCATTGTCAGGAGCGTAAATACAAAAATACACACACACGAAAAAATCCGTCGAGTGTTATAGAAAATTCACATAGTGCTGAACGCCGGTGACAAGCGTAAAATCAACTCAAATGCACCGTAACAAAATAAAAAATGTGATAAGCAAAAAAATACTCATCATAAAAACAAAAATCGTCTGCAATAAGGAAGTGCGGAATGTAACCGTTTTCTGCTCCCCGAATTTGCGGATGCAAAAATATAGAACAGACATGACGGAACCTTGCACCAGTACAGATCCGATATATAAACCACTCCAGGTATCCAGAAAACGTTTCCACGGTTCTTCACAAAATGAGGGATCTATATAGGGATTCTGGAATCCAACGACATCCGAAATGCTCCAGATCAAAGAAGAAAGCAAGAGCATGATCCACCAGAGAGCAAAAGATTTTTTGCGCAAATAAAACGCAATTCCCACGGGAAAAAGAATCACGAACAGAACAAACAGGATCTCGTACAATGTCCGGCAGCTGCTGAGCAGAAAACCATCATATTTCTGCATCATCAGATAATTGGCGGCATTTTCCAGGCAGAGAGCCAAAATAAACATGCCCCATGCACTGTAAAAAAGATTTTCGGCACGACGAATCAGAAAATCCGTAAATGAGGATCCTCCAGTATCACCACGTTCCATGATTGCCCCCTGTTCTTATTGTTTTTCCTGTGCTTTTGCTTCGTTCCAAAGAACATCCAATTCTTCCGCCGTAACATCGGATGGTGTTTTCCCCTTTGCCGCCAATGCCGTTTCCAGAGATTGAAAACGACGTTGAAATTTATCGGAAGCACGCTGCAATAATTCTTCCGCCGTTGCCCGTTTCCGGAAGCGGGCAAGATTCACGATCGTGAACATCAAATCGCCCAATTCTTCATCTATGGCATCGTCATTGCCGGATCGGAAGGCGGCGCAAACTTCGTTAAATTCTTCTTCCAGTTTCGTACGGACAGAAGCTTCAGCGGTCCAATCAAAAGAAACTTCCGCGGCTTTGCGCTGCATTTTTTCCGCACGCATCAAACCGGGGAGAGAACGGGGAATCCGGGCAAGAACAGAAGTGGGAACGACACCATTCTTTTCTTCTTTTTTGACATTCTGCCATAAGGTAAGGACATCGTCAACGGATTCCACTTTCGCTTCGCCGAACACATGAGGATGCCGCCGGATCATTTTTTCCGTAATATCATGAGCAACCCCTTCAAAATCGAAAGCATTGCGTTCTTCGGCAATGACAGCATGAAGAACGGCTTGCATCAGGAGATCGCCCAATTCCTCTTTCATGTGGGCATCGTCATTTTCGTCGATCGCATCGAGAAATTCAGCGGCTTCTTCAATGAGATTTTTTTTAAGAGAAACATGTGTCTGCTTCCGGTCCCAGGGACACCCGTCGGGAGCGCGGAGGCGGCGCATAACATCGATCAGCCGTTGAATTTCTGACATAGCAGGACCTTACATCAATCTTCGTAATAAGAGGCACCGGAAGCGGGGGATTCGCAAACGCGAACTTTTGCGACTTTCGCAGGCCCAAGTCCATTGATGGCTTCGGAAAGCTGTTTGTAAATGACCCTGGCGAGATTTTCGCTGGTGGGGTTGACATCTGCAAAACAGGGCAGATCGTTCAAATATTTATGATCGAACTGTTCCAGAATACGGTTCAATTCTTTTTTAAGGACTTTGAAATCCACGGCAATACCGATGGAATCCAATTCCGGGGACTGAATAAAGACCTGTACCATCCAGTTATGACCGTGAAGTGCGGAACAATCGCCATTATAGCCGCGAAGAGCATGAGCTGCGGAAAACTCTCTTACTACATCAAGTTCAAACATAATCTTTTTCTTTCTATCAAAGGCTGAAAAATCAACTTTTCTTCGCCAGATATTTTGCTTTTGCATCTTCCAGGATCAATCCGGCACGATCCGGGTCAATGGGGTCATATCCTTTTGTTTTCAGGATATCAAGAAATTGAAGCCAACCGGCATGATCCCATGTACCCTCATGTTCTTTTACGAATTTGGAAGGTACTCTGGAAGCTGCCAATTTCTTCAAATTATCGTCGACCGTCATGATTTTGACGACACGTTTTGCAACCGGTTTCAACGCTTTTTTAGCGGGTCTTTTCCGGGTCACCTTCTTTGTTTTAACGGTTGTTTCTGCTGCTTCTTTTTTCATTCTTTTCACCTCATAATTCAACGTTTCAGAAATGCAATGAAGAACGGTTTTCTTCACCCCCTCACATTCCGTGCAATACTATACACCTTTTCTGTAAAAATGCAAGTGTACAGCAGAGAAAAAACAATCACTTTGATATCTCAAAATCGTAGAAGCGGTTCACCCCTTCACTGGCAATGATCCCCGCATAAAATTCCCGGGGGATCATATCATCCCGGAACGAACATTTGTATTCGCCGACGGAGACAGTCATACGCGGGGATCCGATAAGAGGAAAATCCACATCGACTTCCATTTCATATTTCCGGTTGGCAGAAAATTTTGCCTTGACAAATGCCATTTTCTTCCACACCTGTTTGCCGTTTTGGAACCAGTGACGCCATACATTGATCCCCCCGTCATAAAGCACAATTTCGTAATGAGTACGGAATTCCGGATAGCCATTTTTATCCGCGCCGGGTTTGGCGGCAATGACAATGGAAGGAGCCATGCGGTAATCGAAACTCATTTCTGCCTGCACTTCATGTTCCCCTTTCAGCGGAAATTTATAGATCATGGCAGCATAAGTTTCTCCACAGCGTTTGGAAAGCATTTCTTCCTTCGTCGCATCCGCTGGACAGCTGTTGACGATATGATCGGCTTCCTGTTTGAAGCTGTTGATATTATGCCAACGGGAACTTTTCACACAGATAAAGTCAGATTTATTCCATCTTCCCGGTTTGAATTCACATTCAAACACATCATCAGCAATAAGACAAACCAGAGAAAACAAAAAAACGGCGGCAGTCAATACAGTTTTCACATTCATAAACATTTCCTTTCTTTTCAGATTCTGTGATACACTACGAATGATAAGTTTACAGTATCATATCATCAAAAAAGCAAAAATCAAGCAGAGTTTTTAAATTTGCAATAAAAAAATCCACTCCTTCTGCCAATTATCAGACGGAATGGATTTTTGAAAAAAACAAAATGATCAATTTTTCCGTATCACATTTTGTTTAACTGATTCTGCACATTCTGATTCCGGTTCTGTTCAATACCTTTGATCTGCTTATAAACTTTTGTCGGAACTCCGGCAGGCTTGGCAGCAGCAGGTTTGGCGGCAGCAGGTTTGGTTGCAGCAGGTTTGGCTGCAGGTTTAGCGGCAGCAGGTTTGGCGGCAGGGGCAGCGACATCGTCACAAGCGGTAAAAGCAAATGTTGCGACAGCGGCACATGCGATCAGGAGAGCAGTTTTCATGATCATCTTCCTTTCCAAAATGAGTTAAAATTACAGGTTCAAAAAAGTGTTTCAGGGTAACGTACAGTGACTTTTTGAAAAATGCAAGCCAAAAACTAAAAAAAATTCCCATAAAACCCATAAAAAAACCGGATTCCGGTCTTGAAAAAATGGAAAAATGGATTACATTTCTCTTATGTATATAATAAACAAAAAATCTGAACCGGAAAAGAAAGGAATCCGTCACGATGAATATCCCGCCGAAAGAAGAACTTTACCCTTTTCTTTTTGAACCGTATTACAAAACTGTCCTGTGGGGCGGCACACGTATCAAAACAGTCCTGAACCGCCCCCTGCCCGAAGATGCAGATCATGTCGGGGAAGCCTGGGATATTTGCGACCGTCCGGGCATGGAAAGCAAAGTGACCAATGGGGCTCTTGCAGGTACGACCATACATCAATTGATCGAATGGTACGGACCGGAACTGATCGGGCCGGATTTCAAAGGCGGGCGTTTTCCGCTGATGGTAAAGATTATTGACTCCAACCAGAACTTATCGCTGCAAGTCCACCCGGATGAAAATTACTGTGCAGAAAAAGGCGGCGGCTGTGAACCGAAAACAGAAATGTGGTATGTGTTATCCGCAGAAAAAAATGCAAAAATCTATGTCGGTTTGAAAAGCACAACCACCCGCCAGAAATTTCTGGAACACCTGAACAGTGCTGAAATGGAAAACGATATTCAATCTTTCGATTCCGCTGCCGGTGATGCCTACTTTATCAAAGCCGGCAGACCGCATATGATCGGCGCCGGAAACCTGCTGTTGGAAATTCAACAGAATTCCGATACAACATACCGCGTATACGACTGGAACCGGCTCGGTCCGGATGGCAAACCGCGGGAACTGCATTTGGAACAGGCGGTGGCTTGTACTGACTTTATGGACCGCACCGTTGCCCGTATCTCCGGCGTCAGCGGAGATACAGATCACAACCGGAAATATCCGATCATCAACCGGTGTCAATTTTTCTATTGTGAAGATCTGAAACTGGTCAGCGAATGGCGCAGTACAACAATCGGCCAACCGGGCAGTTTCCACATTCTGACTGCGGTCAATGCCCCGTTCAATGTGGGCAACACAAAATTCCGGACAGAAGTCCAACCTGGCAGTTCTGTTCTGATCCCCGCCTGTTTCGGCGAATATACCGTTAAGGTTTCCGCAGGGATCACCACAAGCATTGTACGTACAACTCTTTAACACATAAGGTAATTTGAACTATGAAATTGGATTGTCTTGCCGCTCTCGGCGAATCTCTTGCCGCCGCTCACAACCTGGAACAGGGAACATTCAACGTCCCGTGGGAAGCATGTCCCGCAGGACAGAATGCAGATATTACGGTAAACTGTTTCCGCTTTGCCGGACAGCTGAAAGCTCAGCCGATCGCACTGGCACAGGAAGTGGTGGAACTTCTCCGTCAGCACAAAGATGTGGAAAAAGCGGAATGTGTCAAAGCATTCGTAAACATCACACTCACAGCAGAAGCACTGCATAAGAGTTCCGTTGCAGATGTTCCTGCCCTGCTTGCAGATGCCACAGTGGATCCGGCACAGCGCAGAAGTATTCTGATTGAATATTCCGCACCGAATACCAACAAACCCCAGCATCTGGGCCATGTCCGCAATAATACATTGGGTATGGCAACCGTCTCCCTGCTCAGTCGTGCGGGCCATAAAGTCATTCCGGTGAACCTGATCAACAACCGCGGGATTCACATTTGCAAATCCATGCTTGCCTACAAACGTTGCGGAAACGGAATCACACCGGAACAGGCTGGAATCAAAGGCGACCATTATGTGGGCAATTTCTATGTCAAATTCAACCAGCTTCTCAGCGAAGAACTCAAGGCATTGAAAGAAGCACATCCGGAACTGGCGGACAAGGATAACGACGAACTGTTTCTGGAAACAGAAATCGGACGGGAAGCGCAGGAAATGCTCCGTAAATGGGAAGCGGGCGATGAAGAAACCGTCAAATTGTGGGAAATGATGAACTCCTGGGTTTATGCCGGATTCGATCAGACTTACGAACGCATGGGCGTCCATTTCGATAAAACTTATCTGGAAAGCAACACCTATCTGTTGGGCAAAAGCACCGTTATGGAAAACCTGGAAAAAGGCGTATTCCAGAAACGGGAAGATGGTGCCGTGATTGCCGATCTGGGCAAAACAGGGCAGAAAGTTCTGCTCCGCAAAGACGGAACCAGTGTCTATATCACACAGGATATCGGGACCACATTGCTTAAACACGAAGAACACAAACCGGATTCCATGATCTGGGTCGTGGGCGATGAACAGAATCTCCACTTCCGTATGTTGTTTGAAATCCTCAAACAGATGGGATGCACCTGGGCTGACAAACTCTACCATCTCTCTTACGGCATGGTCAATCTCCCGTCCGGCAGAATGAAAAGCCGCGAAGGTACGGTTGTGGATGCAGACGACTTGTTTGATGAAATGCACGAGCTTGCAAAAAATGCAACACTGGAACGTTTGGGCGAAGGGGAAGCCGCACCGGCAGATCTGGAAGAACGGTCTGAAACAATCGGTATGGGTGCATTGAAATTCATGCTTTTGAAATTCAATCCGAAAACCACGATCCTGTTCGACCCGAATGCTTCCTTGAAATTCGAGGGCGATACCGGACCCTATGTCCAATATGTTTGCGCCCGTATCAATTCCATCGAACGGAAAGCGGCGGACCGCGGTCTGACTCTTGACCGCAGCAAAGTCAACTGGTCCTTGCTGAGCAGTCCTTCGGAACGTGAAATTGCGGTAACGGCATTGCGTTATCAGTCCATTATCCGTACAGCATCCGAAAAATTCGACTGTTCCGTGCTGGTTTCTTATCTGCTGGATATGGCAAAAGCCTTCAACCGGTTCTATCGGGAAAGCCCGGTACTCAATGCGGATTCAGAAGAAATCCGCATGGCACGTCTGGCTCTCTGCTGTGCCGTCCGGGATATTCTGACCGATGGATTGAAGACGTTGACGATCGGTATCCCCGCTGCCATGTAAGGAGAATATTCTGTCATGACACGTTACAGCAAACAATTTTACACACTGATTGAATTCGGGACAGACAAAATCTGTGTACTCTACGGTTCACATGATGAAGCTGGACGGCCCGTAATTCTTTCTTTCTCTCAGAAAAGCAGCGCCGGCTGTGTCAACAAGGGAATGATCCTGGACTATAATGCCACCATGAAAATTCTCAAACAGGCGTTGCATGAAGCAGATAAAGGCGCACGTATCCCGGATGACCGCGGTGAGGTTTATTATCTCATCAACGGTTATCCCTCCTACTCTGCGCAGGGAAAAGGCTCTGTTCTTTTGGGGGATGCCGGTAAAAAAGTAACGCTGGAATATGTCATGAATGCTGTCGATCAGGCAAAAAGCCTCCCCGAACCGGAAGATAAAGTACGGATCGGGGACTACGACTCTTATTTTGTAATCGACCGCACTTCCCGCTGTAAAGACCCAATCGGACAGCTGGCGGAACAGGTGGATGCTTATGTTCACCTGGTTTATACAGAACGGAAACGGGTGGAACGGATCAATGCCATGCTGCGCGAATTGGGGTTTGAACAAGGCGGCGAACCTATGCCGTCTGTGATCATGCCGGTATTCAGCACATTGACAGAAGACGAACGCAATCAGGGAGCCCTGCTGATCGATATGGGCGCAGGGATCACAACCTATACCGTCATTATGCTGGATGGCGTACTGCTCAGCGGAACCATACCTGCTGGACGCAACAATGTGGTGAACGATCTGGCAATCGGGCTGGATATCCCGTACGATTTTGCCAACACATTTTTGAAAGAATCCAAATTGCAGAAGATCCGTGAAAGCGGAATGAACACACTGGAATATGCAGATTCTGCGGTTTCAAGAAAACGTAAAATTCCACTCGACTCTTTTGAAAAAATCATTCAGGTGCGGATGAGAGAAATCTTCGACCTCATCAAAGAACAAATCGATAACAAACAGCTTTTCAATTGTATCGGTTCCGGTTGCGTTCTGACCGGCGGCGGTGCATTGATCGAATCCTCCTGCGCAATCCTTCAGGATGTGATGGGGGTTCATGCCCGGATCGGTGAACCGGCAGAAATCGCCGGACCCGGCAGCGAAATATTCCGTTATCCTCTCTGCTGTTATTCCGGTTTGCTCGGGATGCTGAAATATATTCAGAACAACAATACAGAAGCCGGACCGCCACGGGTAGGCGATGCTCTGACCAATATGTTTGACAGCGTTCTCAATCAGGTCAGAAAAGCAACAGGAGCTCTGAAAATATGAATACTGCCAGCAATACAAAACGTGTCCTTGCACTCGGTGTCGGCGGTGCCGGATGCAATATCATCCGCTGTCTCAAAGCCATCGCACCGGATTCCGGACTTTTTACCGCCGTGATCGATACGGATTCCATGTCTCTGAAAGATCATCCTGCCGATTTCCAGCTCGCCGCTTCTTCTGACTGGAATTTGCGTTACGATTCCGGTTGCGGCGGGGATATCATTCGCGGAGAACGCGCTCTCGCACGGGTCCGGAAAAAAATCCTGGATCTCCTCAAAGGATATGATATGGTGGTGATTACCGCCGGTTTGGGCGGTGGAACTGCTACCGGCGGATTGCGGACCGTGGCAAGTGTTCTTCGGGAACTGGGGACACCCTCCGTACTTTTGCTGACTCTGCCGTTTCTGACGGAAAATTACGGGCGGCGCAAAAATGCGGAAGACTGTCTCAATGAATTGATTTGTTTCACCAATGTCGTTCTGCCATTGCCAAATGATTTGTTATACACCAGATTGCCGCCGGAAACACCGGCTGCCAATGCCGTCACCATGGCAAATGCGGAAATGGCAACAACAGTCCTTGGCGTTGCAAATTTATTAAAATGCAATGATTTCACTGGAGGAAGCGATTACGGCGTATTCCTCAATATGTTGAATAAACATAAAGCGGAATGTGCTATCGGAATCGGAAGATCCATGGATCCGGCAGATCCCGATCGTACCGTGACCGCACTGCAAAAAGTCATGGACTCCCCGTTTCTCGGCGGTTTGGATACCATCAAACAGGCGGATGCAGCAATCGTGATCCTTTCCGGCGGTGCAAAAATGACACTCGCGGAAATGAAACGTTCTCTGGAGCAATGTACCGCTCTGTTCACCGGAGCAACAGAAGTTCTTACCGGAATCAATACCAATGCGGGCGACGAAGATTTCTTCCAATTGGCGGTCATAACCATCAAGTATGATGAATCAGATCCGAAATCTGCAAAGAAAAGAAAACGTACTGCAACAATCAAACAGCCGGCAGAGCCGGTTGCACCGGTACAAAATCCGGAACAGGCATCGCTTTTCCAGGGGGAATTGGGATTGACCAGTTATTCCAGAGGTTATTTTGAAAAATTCCCTGCTGTCAAATTCAAAGATAATGACCTGGATATTCCGACATTCCAGAGACGCAATCTGTATATCGACAAAGGTGAATGATGGTGTACCGCTGCGGCTTTTTTCTTGCATTATTATTGGGGCTTTTCTGTAATGTTTCCTGTACACGCCACGTTGGCAAAGCACCGGAAACAGATGCCGTTCTGATGTCAAAACTGGCAGAGGAACATGTGAAGACCGGGCCGCGATATGCCGGGTCAGACGGTGCAGAGAAAGCGGCATTGTGGATACAACAGAAATGCAGAGAACTATCACCGGCATGGAATGTAACGGTACAGGAATTTGAAGAACAAACCGTTACGGGCAATGTCAAATTCCGGAATATTTTGGTGCATAAAGGAACATTGAATCAGGATTTTGTCCTGCTTGCAGCACATTATGATACCAAATTTTTTCCGCCGGAAATCCCGTTTGCCGGGGCAAATGACGGTGCATCCGGAGTCGCCGCACTGCTGGGAATTCTCCATGCCGTAAAGGATAAAGACTTACCGGTCAATATTGTTTTTGCATTTTTTGACGGGGAGGAAGCCCGGTATGATTACAATGAAAAAGATGGCTTGCACGGCAGTCGTTACCTCGCAGAAACATGGAAAAAGAATGGCACATTAAAACATTGTAAAGCCATGATTCTGCTGGATATGATCGGGGACAAAAACCTGAATATCACGTTGTCGCAGGATACCGCAAGGAACATGCGGCATTTGCTTTTGCAAGCAGCAGATCAAATGAATCTGCGCAAATACGTGGGGGACTATCCGGGCAATATCCTGGATGATCATGTGCCATTTCAGAATAACGGGATACCATGTATTGATTTGATCGATTTTCAATACGGTCCGGAAAATTCTTATTGGCATACATCAGAAGATACGTTGGATAAAATATCCGGGGAAAGTATGAAAATCGCGGCAGATCTCGCTATCAACCTGATATGGAAACTCGCAGCAGGTGTTTTATGAGTATATTTTATTCCTATCCGGATTTCTCAAATGCTCAAATCTTCCGGAATCAAAATCTTACCGGAATCATTACTGAACAGGGAAAACAGTTTGTATCTTCCAATATGACCGCGGACCTTCTTGACCGTCTCATGGAACAGGGACTTTCTTTGAAAGATTCCCCCACTACAACTGCCGCCTTGATCACGCTGCCCGGTTCTGAAACCTCTGCTTTTTTGAAAAGAAATAATAACAAAGGTTTCCGTTTTACATGCCGCTATCTTTTCCGCCCTGCACGAGTTTTCCATGCAGCAAAAGCCGCGGTTGTTTTTGAACAATATGGTATAAAAACTCCCCGTGTATTCATGGCGGCGGAAAAGAAAAAAGGACTACTCCTCCAATCCGGATATATTATCACAGAAACGATTCAAAATGTAAAATCGGTCTATCATATGCTGCGGGGAAGTGATCAACCGCGGGAAATCGTAGACTGTTTTCTCCCATGGGCAGCGAAAACAGTGGCAAAACTCCATCAACTTGGAATCGAACATGGCGATTTGAAATTGGTCAATTTTTACTGCTGCGGCGATTGGCATGATCCGGACAGCAGTTGCGGAATCTGGGACCTGGATTCGGTCAAAATCGGCAAGCGTGTTGAACCCGAAAAAGTAAACAGAGAAATCGCCAGAATCTTTTTCCCGTTTGTTTATTTTATGGGAAAATATGATGATTGTCTTGATTACACAAAAGAAAAATGCAAAGAATTTTGCAGTATGTATCAGCAATATGCACCGGAACTTTATACCCCGGATACCGCACAGATCATAGAGAAATATGAAAAACGTATGATCTCCGTTTTACGAAAACAAAAAGGTTCTGCAACATGTTGAAACAAAAAATAAAATGGACACTTGCTAAAAATGCCGACCCGGCAATGTCGGCCCCGGAGATCATTCTGCTATTGCCCGGAACGGTGATCAAAGAAAATCCAGTCCGCGCTGTGATACGCATTACCGATCCGGATACCGGTATGGTATACTATGTCAAACGGGATACACCACGTTCTTTTCTGAAAAAAGTTGGAAGATTTTTTTGCAGCAAAAGCAAACAGGAATTTCTCGCCTCATTATATCTGCGTAAGAATCATATTCCGGTCATCCGGTATGAAGCTCTGGGGGAAAGTTTTTCTGCATCTTATCTCATTTCCAAAGAAATCAAAGGGTATTGCAGTGCCGCACAATTCTGGTATTCCAATCCGCCGGATAACTTGCGCCAGCGTTTTATTTCCGCATTGACGGCATTACTGCTGACACTGAATCAGAAAAAGATTTTGCATCCCGATTTTCATTTGGGAAATTTGATGTGCGATCCCCTGTACCCGGAAAGTCTCCTCCTCCCGGATCCCTATGGAATCCGGAAAGTATGGTTCCGCAATGTTACAAAATATAATTCCATCATCATAACCAATCTTGCGGCAGAACTGTCTGCCGATGCTGGCAGATCGCTCCTGCAGGCGACGGGTGCGGATCCGGCTCTCTGGGATATTCTTCTGCAGAAAAATGCAGATATGGTCCAGGCACAATGGGAACGGAGAAAAAAACAAATTCTTACCGGCAATTCCAAATTTTCCCGCACGGAAATTCTGGATGGAATCACGTATCATATCCGCAACACCCGCTGGTTTGCCCATACAGAATTTGCGCCGCAGCAATATACAAAGGTCGTAATGCCTCATGAGCAGGCAGCAGCAATCTGGCTGGATTCATTCCGTAAAGAAATGCTCTACGATGTAAAAGGACATCCGAAAGCCTGGAGTTTCTCTGATAAAGAAACAGCATTGTATTATGATTATCAAATATAATGAACCATTGTTCCGCCCTCCGGCGGAGGCTGAAAGTCTGATTTTTCAAGTAGCTTACGGCTGCCCGCACAATACATGCCGTTTCTGCGGAATGTATAAAACGGTCCGGTATCATCTCCGGTCAAAAGAAGAAATCGTTGCAGAAATCCGGAGAGCAGCAGAATATTACCCGGATACCACGCGGATCTTTCTTGCGGATGGTGATGTAATGGCATTGCCGTTTGACCTGCTTGATGAATATTTAACGGTTATCAATGAATCATTTCCGCGTCTGAGCCGGGTCAATATCTATGCCAACGGCAGTTCCATTCTCAATAAAACAAAATCACAACTGGAAATATTACGGCATAAAAAATTGAATACCCTTTATACCGGCTTGGAAAGCGGTTCGCAGAACGTTCTTGACCGTTTTTCCAAAACGGAATCCGTAGAAGACATGATTTCAGCCATTCAACTGGCACAAATGATCGGGTTCCGCTGTTCCGTTATGATCCTGCTCGGACTCGGCGGAACTGATATGCAGAAAGAACATATTGAACAAACCGTATCCGCTCTCAACCGGATGAAACCGGCTTTGCTTTCCGCATTGCGTTATATCCTCATTCCGGGATTGCCCCTGCCCCATGGTTTCCAACCGGTATCGGAACGGCAGGCGATTCAGGAATTGTATCATATCATTGCAGGGCTGCAATTGGACCGGACGGTATTCCGTGCCAATCACACATCAAATCCACTTCCGCTGGCAGGACGGCTCCCCGCAGATAAAGAAAAACTCCTGCTTCAATTGGAAGAGGAGTTTCATTCAAATCAGGTTCCGGATCAATACAGGGACTTTCCTATTGAGTTTTTGTAAGATTATGCCTGCTTTCCGGCGTTGCCTTTCAATTGCTTCATAACGGAATACAACTCCATCACAAACTTTTCTGCCGCTTCAGACATGGCAAGTGCAAACGCATCCGGTAAAGGAAGTTTTTTATTCAAAGGAACATGATAACGGGCAAGCCCGTTACGTAACATTTTGCCGGTCTTCTGGTTCATAATCGAATAACGGACACATAAAAATGCAGTAGCGGTTTTCAAATCTGCTTCAAAAGCAAGCACTACACCGGAAAGTTCATAAACCGGTTCAGTCCCTTTACGAACATCATGATCTTCCGGCAACGCCATACGCAAATACCGGGTCAACAGCATGGATGGCGTCTGCGTCCAACGGTTGTAATCATCCTGATACAACTCAACTCCGGAACGTGCCACCATTTTATATCTGCCCGCGGTATCCGAAGCAAACGGAAGTATGGTCACATCAAAACCGCTTGTCTCCAAAGCAGTTGGTGTCTTCAGATCATAATTATGCGTAACCGTATACGACGGTTCCGTAAAAATCCCGCATCCCCCCGATAACCAGGCAATGCATACACCTAAAGTCAAATACAGGATCTTCCGATTCATAGAGATGCAATCACTCCATCAAATCCGCATCAGCCAGGACATCATCGCCAGACTTGGCGGAAGATGCGCCGGTATTGGCGTTGCTGCCGGTTGCTGCCGGTTTCTTTTCAACCGCTTTTTTCGGTGCGGGAGCTGCCGCTGCGGTGCCGCGTACGGGAACACGCAATTTCATACCAACCCGGATCCGGGAAGGATTCGGTCCGATCAAAGCACGGTTCGCATCATGCAGAGCTTTTGAAGAAATTCTGTAACGACGGGCAATTCTGGAAAGTGTTTCGCCCGCTTTGATTTCATGAATCACATCACCACTGCCGGAAACAGCAGCAGTCCGTGTCCCGCTTGCAGTTCTTGCAGTTGTTGTTTTTGTGACAGGACGGCGGGGTGATGTGGGAGCGGAATATGCTTTGATCTGATCGCGCATCTGTTTGTTCTGCTCCACAACTTTGCGGTAATTGTCAAGAAGTTCTTTGTATTTTTCAAGCAATTTTGCATTGAACTGTTTCTGACCGTTCAACTGATTCTGGAGCGCATCTTTTTCATCCTGACTCATCGGGATCTGACCGGAATCGCGCTGGAATTTTTCGTAAAATTTCTGCTTCAAACCGTCAATGATACGGCGGTTATCCTGACGATCCGCATTGGAAAGTGCGGCATAATCCATATATTTTTCGTAATGGTAAATCGCTTTGACATATTCATTGAGATAATCCGCATACAATTCTGCCAATTCGCGGTGGGCTTTAGCAGATTTCGGACATTGCACAAGGAAGCCTTCGTACGATTCTGCCGCCTTCAGATAATTCTGACTGGTCTTATACGATACTGCTTTTGCAAACAGCGGGTGAGAATTTTCTTTTCCGACATAGTCCTTGTTGCACCCCGTAAAACATACCATTCCGGCAGCGGCAAGACTCAACATAAATGTGTGTTTCAATTTCATTGATTTCTGCTCCTCAGTTTCAATATTTTTTTCAATACAGCAATATAACTCATGAATGTAAAAAAACAAAATTTTTTTTTATTTTTTTTTCATTTTTTTATGGATAATACAAGGCGACTGATCAAAAAATCACCCGCAAATGTCAATAAGCCATCTTTGGACAACAAATCCGGACTCTGCAATCCGTTTTTTTCAATCCGTGATCCGCCGTTTTTATAGGTGATCTGCGGCTTCGAGCCTTCCGGCGGAATCAACGCAAATTCTTCCGCAATCAAAGGGACCTGCCAGGAACTGCCTGACAGAGATACTTTTGTACAGGGGTACAATTGATTACGCCACGGCTGACCGATCGTAACAAAAGCATTATCTTTTCTTACATATGCGCAAAACAAAGCGGGTGCCCCGCTGGTCGTACCGGCAGTCAGAATGGCAACCGGCATGTTGCGTGAATGTAAATACTCAAATATCGGAATGATCTGATTATATTCCGTACCCGATGCCGTGCGCAAATCAAGGATCAACGCCGGAATACGCTCATATTTTTGCAGAACATTACGGATATCATTGTAATTCAAACGGTCAGCGCGATAATAAAACAAACGTTTATCCGGCAGAAAAGCGGAAAAATTTTGTGCAGATAAGTGTTTCGGTGAAACATCATTTTTTTTCTTTGCGCCATCATCATCCGCAATCACGCCGCTGCTCAACGCCCGGAAAATCGCAGACAATGCCTGTTTCCGCGGCATCTTTTGCAATTGCCGATATAGGACAGGAGACTTTGCTTGGATTTCCTGCATCATAGAGGTAAAATCATCCTGAAGCGCCGCTTGTGTTTCGCCGGCTTCAGGATGGTTTGCCATTCCTTCCTGTATTGCAGCAAACAACAGAAAGAAACAAATCAAACTAAGACAAAGCATAATATGTGCCCCCTCCCTGTTGACTCAGTTCTTTTTCCAGAAACAAAGTTTATCCCAGAAACTTTTCTTTTTGTCATATTTGCCATATTTACGGGTTCCACGGGTAATTCCGATCGCGGTCTGATGCGTCTTGGTAACAGTAGAAACTTTATATTTTTCATCTTCCATTTTCGGAATCATTCCATCTTGCGTAAGACGTATCATTTTCACTGCATGAGTAGAGACATCTTCGTCTCCACCTGCGATTTTGTCATTTTCTGTAATGTCAAAATCATTTCCGCAGTCTGCACATTTACAGCGTTCGCCGAGTAAATCACGTTCGACTTCGTATACCGTATGGCATACCGGACAGCTTGTTTTGATTTTTTCGTCAGCCATAACAACGTACCTTTCTGTTATGTATTACATCTGAGTGACTCTCCACAATATAAATTAGTATTTGTGATAAATCAAGTGATTTTTTTACTTTTTTTTATTTTTTTTTCAATTTATATTTGCCTTACGGGGATTTTGATGTATAGTACCTCATTATAAAA
>JAFVSW010000152.1 GCA_017503545.1 Lentisphaeria bacterium
ACGATATTCTTCATGTCATAGTTCACAGGTACACCCTTGTACCACGCATAATCGGCTTCCGCCATCGCGGTAAATGCTGAGTCATAATCTCCTGTTTCCATCATTTCAATGGCATGCTGGATCGTTTCGGCTTTGATAAAAGGTGCGGTTACATGACAAAGCACATAAATATCGGCATCGATCGCTTCCACAAACGCATCAATGATCTGCAAACCACGGATCGTATTGCCGTCAAGAACAGGATCACGTTTCTCAAATGTCATCCAGGAAGGCATATATTTCAGGATCTCTTCGTCACTGCAGAAAACATAACGGTCATCCAGTGATTTTACATCTTTCAGGGTATCAAAAAGGTGCTGACACAACACTTTTCCTTTGCTGCCCAACGGCATGATATTTTTCCCGGGACAACGCTGATTGTTCAATTTGATCGGCGTAACGGAGACGACACGAAGTTTAGACATTTCTCACTCCTTTGCATTGGATTATAAAAAAATTTGTTTCTTGACGGATGACCTGAACGATCCATCCTGATTTTTTTCATGACAGAGTACTTGTCTTCAGGCACCATTCGAAAGAAAATCCACCGGCAGTTGCAAGGTCAATGCCATTTCCAATGAAGTCAGCTGTACGGTCACTTCATCGTGACTGCTGAAACGGCGGATCACAGCCTTTTCCCCCTTGAAATATCCGTGAGCGATCGTAACGACATCATCGATTCTGAAGTTCGTCATCACTTCAATTTTATTCTCTTTTGCCAGAAGCTCACATTTGCGGACCGTGATCAAGTCACGCAGCAATGCCGCTGAACGGTATTCATCCAGAAAATAACAACGCTGCAGAAAAAGATTCAATTTCGTCAGATCAAAACCGCGGGATCGGGTCGATGCAAAAACATATCCCGGAAACATCGGCACATTTCGTGTATAAATCCGGTTCGTGTACTCTGTTGTTTTGTTGACCAAAGGCAGATAACAGGGGATTCCCTGTTGCCGCAATGCATTGTAGAGATTTTTTTCCTGTCGGGGTTTTGATGTAAAATACATCCATTGCGTTCCTTCATGGATCCGCAATACATCTTCAATGTCTATTTTTTCGTTCGAAACCGGCATAAAATCCAAAATCCGGGTAGCGCGAAGCGATGGTTTTTATGCATTGCAAAAAAACCATCGTCTCTTTATACAGCTCTGTCAAAAATTATTCTGGTGATTTATGACTTCTGTTTTTTATTCAGATAACACATACTTACGTCCGAAAACACCGTATGGATGACATGCAGAGTACAATCCGGACAACGTTAATATACTATCAAAAGCCATTTTTTCAAGTTTTTTCGTAAAAAAACTTACTTACAAGAAAGAGAGCCGCATTCAACAGCGAAAAAGGATCCCGACTCATTCAGAAAAAAAATCAATCGCGGTCACGGCTGATATTGGCAAGGAATGACCGTGTACGCTCGTTCTGCGGATGTTCGACCAATGCCGCTGCCGGTCCTTCTTCCACAATGACACCATCCGCCATAAAAATGATTCGGTCCGAAACATTTTTGGCGAAATTGATCTCGTGGGTGACAATGACCATTGTCATGTGTTCTTCCGCAAGCTGCCGGATCACTTTCAGGATCTCGCCGGTGAGTTCCGGGTCAAGCGCAGATGTGGGTTCGTCAAAGAAAAGGATATCCGGTTTCATCGCCAGCGCACGCACAATGGAAACACGTTGCTGCTGTCCGCCGGAAAGTTGACAGGGATACGCCTCCGCCCGATCTTCCAGCCCCATCTTTTTAAGCAGAGCCATGGCTTCTTCCACCACTTCTTTTTTCTTGCGTTTCTGTACGCAGACCGGAGCATCGATAATGTTCCGCAATACAGAATAATGCGGAAACAGGTTGAAATTCTGGAAGACAAGCCCGAATCGGTTGCGGGCGGCTTTCTGGTTGCTTTTTGAGGTATAAACACCGTTTTTCATCACGGAAATATCACCATAAGAAAGATCGCCGCTGTCCGCTGTTTCCAGCATGGCGGCACAACGCAGAAGGGTGGATTTTCCCGATCCGGAGGGGCCGATGATGGAAACGACTTCGCCCTGTTTGACCGAGAGAGAAATATCTTTCAAAACCTGAAGATCACCGAAACGTTTGGAAAATTTGGAAACAGTCACAACATCATTCATAACATCATCCTCAACGGTAATAATTCATGCGTTTTTCCAGATATCCCATTCCCGTGGCGACCAGGAAATTGAATACATAATAAAAGACACCGGCAACGACAAATGGGATCATCGTCGCATGGGCACTTGCGATCTGCTTGGCTATGGTGAACATTTCCAGTACGGAAAGCGAGAACGCAAGAGACGTATCTTTCACCAGCGTAATAGATTCATTGGTCAGTGGCGGAAGAATACGCTTAAATACCTGGGGAAAAATGATGCGGAAAAACGTCTGCAACGGAGTATACCCCAACACTTTCGCTGCTTCATATTGTCCGACGGAGATCGATTCGATCCCCCCGCGGTAGATCTCGGCAAAATACGCCGCGTAATTCAAAGAAAATGCGATGATGACAGCAGTAAAACGATAGTTACTGTGCAGTGTCATACCGAAAATGTAATACGGTCCGAAAAAGCAGATCAGCAATTGCAGCATCAGCGGAGTCCCCCGCATGACGGAAATGTAGATCTGGAAGATCCAGCGGATCAATGCACATTTCGACATGCGTCCGAAGGCAATGAGCAACCCGAGCGGCAACGCAAAGACATGCGTCAAAACAAAAATACTTGCTGAAATTCCGAAGCCTTCCAGCAAGGCCTTGAACATGTAACCGTA
>JAFVSW010000153.1 GCA_017503545.1 Lentisphaeria bacterium
CTTGCCGGCAGTGCTATGCAGTGGTTTGACCGGTATCATGTGGATGGCTTGCGTGTGGATGCGGTTGCCTCCATGCTGTATTTGAATTATGCCCGGAAAGATGGGGAATGGATTCCCAACAAATACGGTGGTGACGGCAATCTGGAAGCGGCGGAATTTCTGAAAAAACTGAATATGAAAGTGCATCAGAAATTCCCCGGGATCATGATGATTGCGGAAGAATCCACTTCCTGGCCGGGGGTATCCCGCCCTGTCTGGCAGGGAGGTCTTGGTTTTACATTCAAATGGAATATGGGCTGGATGCACGATACTCTGGATTATTTTGAATTGGATCCGGTTTACCGTTCTTACCATCATAATAAAATGACTTTTTCCCTGATGTATGCGTTTTCAGAAAATTATGTGCTGCCGTTCAGTCATGACGAAGTGGTACATGGTAAGCGGTCATTGATCGGGCGTATGCCGGGGGATTATCAACAGCAGTTTGCCAATCTCCGTGCGATGTATGCTTATATGTTGACACATCCGGGGAAGAAACTGCTTTTTATGGGGTCGGAATTTGCCCAGATGATTGAATGGAATTATGCGCAGCCGCTTGATTGGCTGTTGTTGCGTTATCCTATGCACGATGCCTTCAAACATATGGTCGCTGACCTGAATTTACTTTACAAAAACACTCCGGCTCTCTGGCAGGATGATTTTACACATCACGGTTTCCAGTGGATCGAACCGGGTGATTATTCCCAATCTGTACTTTCCTATATCCGTTGGGATAAGGAACGGAAACACCCGGTGGTGGTTGTCCTGAATTTGACTCCGGTTGTCCGGGATCATTATGAAATCGGGGTTCCATTGCCGGGCAAATGGAAAGAAGTATTCAATACGGACCGACATGAATACGGCGGGACGGGATTGCTTAACGGCGGGGAATTGCAAACGGCTGATGGAATTTATCACAAACAGCCGTATCATTTGGGGCTTCGTCTGCCCTGGCTTGGTGCTGTGATTTTAGCCCAGGATGAAGATTGACGGGAAGAAGAATCCCGGCGTAAATTTGCCACCCACCGTAAATCAAACCTTACCACTTCAACTTTTTTAAGAAATAATCAAAATTATTTTATTGAAAATTCTAATATTAGTGTTATATTATACAAGCATATAATAAAGGGCACAAAAGAAGGGATGGTTTATTTTTTCCTTATTTGTTCCAGATAGATTGTTTTTCACAATTTTTTCTTGAGGTTATTTTGAACGATTCAGATAAGACAATTGCTCCACAGCGCAACAGAATAACTGTGCCTGTTGATGATGTGACTGTTCCGGGGCGTCGTGACCGGAAAACACAAGAACGATTTACCCCCGGCGATGTGATCCTGAATCGCTATAAGATTCTTTCAGAACTTGGTCAAGGTGGTATGGGTGTTGTTTATAAGTGTTTCGATGAAGTTGCGGGAATTGAGATCGCATTGAAAGCACTGCCGCCGGAATTGAGTCACAATACCTTGGAAATGGAAGATATCCGGGAAAATTTTCAGTTGATCTCCAAACTGGTGCATCAAAATATTGCGATCTCCCGGAATTTAGAAC
>JAFVSW010000154.1 GCA_017503545.1 Lentisphaeria bacterium
TTCAAGGACTTATCCCCAGGGTTACGCTTCGCTCACCCTGGCTTGTCACGGCGTAATGAAATGAAGACGGAGCTTTATTATGCCGTGCCGTTGGCACTGGTTTTAGATTTATCTCTGCATTTACGGACAGATTAGTTTTATATGCGCCATCGGACTTTTTCAAATCCGTCTTTCAATTTTCTTCTATTTTCTGCACAGTTCTGGCACAAACCGTCGATGAACCCCTTTTTTTTGATTCAGGCAGAGGGGGTATCGGATCCGTCGGACAAATAATAGCCGTCGGACAGTGATGATTTGCAACCCTTTTTTTGCATTTTTATATTGTTGTTGTATATTATAATATTATTTGAACAACAAAACCGGAGAGATATATGTCAAAATGGGTTCATGATTTTTTATACAACAGACCGAATTCAAAACTTTGGCGTCACAGTTTTATTCATACATTGGTGATGTTTATTCTGACCATTTTGCATCTTGAATATATCGGGATCTGGCAATCACAAATTCCTTATAAAATCTGGACTTTCTTTCAACGTTTTGTGTCGGAAAAAACATATTGCGAAACAGCAGAAGCGTTGCTTTTTCATAATGGTATCGGATTATTGTTTCCTCTGTTCATGCTGTTATATATTCTTGCAGTTTGCGTATTACTTATTCTCAAAAAAACAAAGATCCGTATTTTATTTTTCATTTTGATGCTGTTGTTCTTTTGGTTTTCACTTTCCATTGTATTGGGGCATTGCATGTTGTTAACACCGGAAGCTGCTGATCGAAGCAGGTGCGTGTCGCTGCTCAAGGAAAAATATATTGCATTAGAAAAAGAAGGCAAGGTTGATCCGCTTGCAACGCCTGTATCTTTATTGTATGAAGATGCTCCGAATTCTCATAAGCTGAACATCCGTCATCGCCTCTGGTCCGATGGAACAATTACCGTTTACAAGCCGTGGAAAAATAATCAGGAAAATAATCGGGAATAATTTGTAATTCAGAGCCGAACCGGGACTTTCAGGTTATAACACATAACAAGATGTCCCGGCTCGAACTGTTCCGTCAATCTTTTACCGGAATGATGACCAAGCGATCCACATAAACGTATTTGACCGAAAGATTTTTTTTCGGAGCGAAATACAAATAACAATTTTTGTTCAGGTCATGGACACCCATATCGATTTCGGTATATTTTTCTGCTATTTTGCTGAATGGAATTTGCGTATCAGAAATGATTTTTTTGACAAGATCATAACTGCCTGCTTCAAACGCGATTCCTTCTCCTGTTTTCCCGTCTGCGGCTTCAGCACGGATCGTCAGATAGAGACGATACTTTCCGGGCTGCATGGGGAAACCATCCAGATTTGGATGATATTGCGGTGTCCAGGTATATACTTTATCAACAAAACGGATTGCTTTTCCATCCGACGCGTCAGGATCATCCACGATGGAACTGTATCTTGACGGTGCCGTGCTGATATCCTGTGCCTGCAGAATAAAATATTTTGCTTTGTTTTTGACACGAGCAGACGGTTTGGCAGGATTGCGCGGCGGCGGGGGGAGCGTATTCTTTTTCAGAATTGCATAAAGAGCTTCCGCCCCACGGTTTTCCTGATATTTATAGCCATTATTCCGGTCTGCGACCCGTCGGATTGTATTATAAAGAGCATGGAAATCAATTTTCAGATCCGGATATTTCACCCGGATACTGTTTGCCCGTTCCAATGCGGCAATACGAATGGGCTGAGCAGCGATCAGAATACGTTCACGGATGAGCCAGTTATCTTTTTCAGCTGATTTTATCGCCTGTTCCATCAAGTCGTAAGTCTTGAGCAGCGTGTCAAGCGAAAGCCATTTTGCGGTATTACCGGTAAAACATCCGACGTATGCTTTATTTTTCGCCGCTTCATTGGAAAGCAGCTCCCAGTATTTCCGGATGAATGGAGCAGCTTTGACCCCATAATAACCATCCGTGAATGACCGGAGCAGCTTTTCCGGATCCTGTTTGGGATCCCACATCAATTTACTGAACAGCCAGGCACGCAAAGCAACAAAATCGCCGGTTACGCCGCCTCCGTTCCAATCGCCCTGGGCAAGAACGCTGATGACATTATTTTCGGAAAGGAATTTCATATCGCCGGCGAAGATTTTCAGATTTGGGAACGGGGTCATATAATTTTCAAAGTTCGTTACGTATGACCATATTCCGATTTTATCCGTCAATTTTTTCCATCCTTTCAATTCATCGCGGAACGCTGCATTTGTTTCGGCAGAAAGACTTTCACCGCAATTTGCGCCGATGGAACAGAGCAGGATCGCCACATTATGCCGCGGTTTTACTCCGCCTTTGGGCGGGGTCGTGGAATATTGATATGCAAAGGTTTCCACAATAACATCCGGAAACTCTTTTTCCACTTCCGCAGCAATGGAATTCACAAAATTCAAAATCGTCCCGGACGCCCCGTATTTTGCATCCGAAGCAGAACATTTTGGACAATGACAGTTATTTGTATTGTCATTCTGGCTGACCGACACTCTTGCCCCCGGAAAATATTTTTCCCGGATAATCGGCATGAGATTTTCCAGAAAGACTTTTTTCACTTCCGGATTGGTCAAACAAAGCTGACCTTTTAATTGTCCGCCGGACCGGACACCTTTGCCGTTATCCGAAAAATATTCCGGATGAGACGAAAAGTATTTTTTTGCAGGAATGATCCGGTCAAATGAATGACACCATACAATATATCCGGGGTGGCATCCCCATTCTTTCATGTCAGCATAAGAATCCCCATTGTTCCGCAGTCGGACGCCGAATAATTTGTTGGTGTATATGAGATCATGATACATTGCAGTGCGGAATCGGATCTGCGGATTATAGCGGTAATCGACTTCCGGGAAACGGAAGTTTTTAATATTCGGGATCTCAATTTCTGTGGAACTGTAGAACCGGACTCCGAGGTATTTTTCTACGAATTCATAAACAGCAAAAAGAGTACCCTGACTTTTTCCGCCGGTCAGAATCAAATCTTTCCCGCTGCGTTTCAGAAGAATCTCCCGGGGACTCATTTTTTCGAAATCAACATCTTTTAAGCGCGAACGGACAAACTTTGAACGCCCCAGAACGAAGTTCGGGGTGCCTGAAACAGGAGTTGAGACTATTTCAGGAGTTTTGCCCGTCGCACATGAAAAAAAATACTGAAGTTCCTTTGCCGCATTCTTTTCCATGGAAGATGCATCGTTTGCCACATAAATGGCAAACGGACTTTTTACTTTTGAAAGAGCGGGATATTTCTGTTTATGTTCTTCCAGCAGACGGCGCAGGACCGGACGGAGCTGTTCGCCGTAGAGTTTATAGCCGGCAGGAGAAAGATGCAGTCCATCGCGGAAAATTGCGCGGTCAACGCTCTTTTTGCCCTGCAGAAGAGCTTCGGAAACATCAAGAAAATGAACTTTGTGTTTCTGTGCAGCGGCTTTCAAATCCTTATTGACTGCGGCGACCGGGTGTTTCCCGGATCTCGGCAGAATCCCGACCAGGAGAACCGTTGTCTGCGGACACTGGCGTTTGATTTCTGTCAGGATCATATCGATGCCGTCTGCAATCTGTTTCGGTGTAAGTTTATTGGAACCGTGAAAATTATTCGTGCCGATATTCAACACGATCACCCTGGGCTTGCAGGCAAGCTGTTTGCCTTCCGTCACCCGCCAGAGAACATTCTGCACGGTATCGCCGGAAACGCCATAGTTTACAGCCCCGATTGGCTTGAACATTTCGTTCCAGGTATCCAGTCCGCCGGGATATTTATGATTGCCTGCAAATTCCCAGCATTGAGTGATGGAATCGCCCAGAAACATGACGGGAATATTTTTTTGTTTTGCAGCTTTTGCGGTCAGACTTGCGTAGGTTCCTTTTGCCCAGTCCGTACGGGGTTTGGCTTTCAGCGAAACGCCTTGTCCGGCAGTATAATCACATTTGAAGTTGGTGACATTCATATCGGCGCCCTTCCGGAAAAAGAGCCCGACGGATGCCGTTTTGGCTTTCTTACCTTTATAATCCTGACGGACTGTATATTTATTGACGGCTGATTTTTTATCTGCTTTTACGAATCCATTCAGGACTTCGAGGTGGATCTGTTCCTGTTTTTCATTGAAAAGACGCACGATAAAACCGACATCTCCGGAACCTTCCCGATCAACACTGAATTTGAGGAGTGCTCCGGGCACAACAGGAAATTGCGTCGCTTCGTCCAGAAAACTGTCATTTTTTGCCGTGACTTTGATTGCGTCTTTCAAACATTCCATTTTTCCATTGATCCGGAAACGTTTTCCCCAGTTGTCCGGAGTTCCCGGTTTGGAACACTTGAAGTGACTGTTCAGAACGATCGGTTTCGCGGACAAAGGTACTGCCGCAAGCAAGCCTGCCATCATGAATAAGAATTTCTTTTTCATAATTATCTCTTTCGTTAAAGTGGTTGATTTACAAAATTATTGCTGAATGCTTTCGTGAATCCGAGACTTCTCAGATCGGAAGCGTTCATTGTTGCCGCCGAGCCATCGACAAAACACATACTTCCATTTTTGCCGTGTGCAAACCAGAAACCGGCATCGTCAGCTCCCGGATCCACGTACGCACTGTGGAAGTTGGCAAAGCCGACTGCTGTGTCAGGATAATTCCATGTACTGTCAAAGAAAAGCGGAAATTTCCCGGACGTTTTTCCGAAACGGATAAATCCTGCACGGCTGGGATCCCACCCGGTGGGCATGTACATTCCAGCTTCTTCCTCAAGTCCACGGGGGAGAGCGATTGCGCCGCCTTTCGTTTTATACCTCATGGTCCCGTAAAGCAGATTATGATTGTATCCCTGTTTGCGTTTTGAATTCACACAGAAATAATTGGATTTCCGGTCATACCCGTTCTTCGGTGCAAGACCTGCGTTCTCCAGATATTTATACCATGTGTAATTATGATCGTTCCCTGCATTGTGATAAGTATAAAGCCCAAACAGATCGTTGTATGCATCCGCATACATGCGTGCAGTCAGGTGCAGTTGCTTCAGATTATTCAAGCAGTTTGCCCCCTGTGCCACTTCCTTGACTTTACCCAGCGCAGGCAGAAGCATACCCGCGAGGATTGCGATGATGGCTATAACCACCAAAAGTTCAATCAGCGTGAAGCCTGCCCTGTTGTCTTGTGTTTTTTTTGATGTTTTTCTGCTCATTTTCTTATCCTTTCTTTTTGTGACAATTTCAAATGAAATTACCTCTTTCTGTATTTAATATTTCCCGCATCAAACAAAATCCGGAACCGTTGCCAGACTGCGGATCGGTTCTGCCGCCCCTTCACGGGTACGCAATGAATTCAAGATCAGCTGGACTCCTTCCTCCGCGATTCGTTGCGGATCACATTCCAGAAAGTCAACTGCAACCGGAAAATGTTCGCGGAGTGCTTCTGCTCGGCCCAAAACGATTGGATGCGGTAAAAACTCCGTTCCATTTTTCCGTACTAAATAACCATAAATCTTTTGTGCATATTCATCATCGGGGCAGATCAGTGCGTCCGGGCGTTTGGCGCGGGGGCGGGAAAGCAGTTCATCACAAAAGTCTTTGTATGTTGTCTGATTCAGTGACCGCCGGCAATCTTTTTCTTTATGGAAAGCCGGAAATTTCTTTGCACATCGGGATACTGTTTTCAATATCTGCTCTTCGGTATCCAGTCCGGGCAGAAATAATGCCGGATGATGCAGCCCCAATTCCGAAACCCGTTCAAAGGCAGCAGTCACCATCTGTTCAAGATCGATGGTAACCGCCATTGGTGCATGAAGATAAGTAAAACCGCCAAGATAACAGCAGGGAATTTTTTTTGATTGCAGGTAAGTCCAGTTTTCCTGATTCATTGCCAGTGTCGTCAATATTCCGTGGATTTCCCCGCGATCAATATTTGCACGCAAACCAACTGCCGATGACAGAATGTCCATATCTGCAGAATTCCCGTTTGAAGACATGGGACAGGAATAAAATATACCGCGGGTACCATTTTCTACCAGGATCCGTTGAACAAGACAGGAAAGTTTGGAAACATATCGGCTGCAAGTGTGAAAATCCCCAAGTATCGCAATATTATAACAGACTTCGCCCGGTGTCCTGGCATCTTTGACAAATATGCCGACCTTGTTGCGACATTCCAGGATCCCCTGCTTCTGCAGTTGTTTTGCTGCACGGAAGATCGTCGCACAACCCAGTGCAAGCTGTTGTGATAATGTCTCGCAGGATGGCAGTTTTTCCCCTGCCTGTAACGAATGATCCCATATATACCGGACGATCATTTGTTGCGCATGTTCAATTTTCTTTCCGCGAATCTGTTTCATGGAAACCTCTGCTGTAATTCAATTTTGGAATACATTATGCGCTAATATATCATCGTCAAGTTAATTTGTCAAGTGACCATTGGAAAATAATTGCGAAAAAAACAGGGGAATAATTTGTAATTCGGTGCAGAAAGTGTATAGTACCTTAACTTTAACTTCAGTAGAAAGGAACTTGCACGATGGCTGACAAATTTACGATCCTTTTTCAAGGTGATTCCATCACCGATTGCGGTAGAGCAACCTGCGGCGGTGCAGGGTATAATAACAACGGACTCGGCCCCGGTTATCCCGGTATGATCGCATCCCGTCTGCTTTGTGACAGACCGGATGTGGATTGGACATTTTACAATCGCGGTATCAGCGGCAACCGTATCGTCGATTTGTATGCCCGCTGGAAGATCGATGGATTGAATTTGAAGCCGGACCTGATCAGTATTCTGATCGGCGTCAATGATACCTGGCACACTTACGGCTCCAATAACGGTGTGGAAGTGGATCGTGCAGAACGTATTTACCGGGAATTGCTCCAATGGACAAAACAGGTTCTTCCGGATGTGAAACTGGTGTTGATGGAACCGTTTTATTTTGATGTGAATACATTCCCGCCGGAAGGGGTGGAAGATGTGGCAAAACGCGGTGCATTCACAAAGAAACTTGCAGAAGAATTCGGTGCCGTATTCCTGCCCTGTCAATCCATTCTGAATGAGAAACTCAAACTCGCCGAACCGAAATACTGGCTTTGGGATGGTGTGCATCCCACTCCGGCAGGTCAGCAGGTCCTTACCGATGCCTGGCTGGAAGCGGCAAAAGATTTGCTTCCCTGAGGAGTAATATTGTAATTTATGAAAGCCGTTACAGCACAAAACATGCGTTCTCTTGATGCCCGGACGATCGCCGAAGGCGTTCATACCGGCATGGAATTGATGCACGCCGCCGCCGGATCCGCGGTGGATGTGCTGGTGGAACACATGGTGTCCTATTTCCGTTTCGGGAGCCGGATTGGTATTCTCACGGGGAAGGGCAACAATGGCGGTGACGGCTTTGTCATGGCATCCATTCTGGAGTCCATGGGGTACGGGGAGGATGGCGGGATCCGTTTGTTCTGCAGTTGTGATCCGGCGGATTTGACCGGTGATGCACGAACTGCCTGGGAGGAAATGTCCCCGGCGTTGAAATCCTCCGTGGAATTTGATTGTTCTGTGGAGAAATTACAACAATGTGTGGTGCTTGTGGATGCCATGCTGGGAACCGGAATCACCGGGTGTCCCCGCTCACCTGTTCGGGAATGGATCGGGATGGTGAATGATTCCGGTGTGCCGGTATTGTCGGTGGATATTCCCTCCGGCTTGTGCGCGGATGATGGTTCCGTGGTTGACGGCTGTTGTGTCCGCGCGGATATGACTGTGACTTTTGCCTTACCGAAAGCGGGGCTTCTGTTGGGGGAAGGTCCCCGTTACTGCGGTCGATTGGTTGTTACGGATATCGGCATTCCCCGTCAATGGCTGGATGAAGCGCCGGGCGTATTGGAAGTGACGGGGAGTCGTGATATTGCGCCGTTATTCGGGCGTGAGTCATACGATACTTACAAACAGAAACGTGGACATGTGCTTGTTTTGGGCGGTAGCCGGTTATACAGCGGTGCGCCGTTATTGAGTGCCTGTGCGGCATTGAAAACGGGTGCAGGGCTGGTATCGCTTGTGGTTCCGTCGGAGATGGCATACACGGGGATGAGTATTCCGAAAGCTTTGATGGTTCGTCAGGTTCCCGGTGGATTTCTGACGGATTTTTCTCATGTTGCTGATTTAGCGGAGAAGGCATCGGCGATTGTTGCAGGCCCCGGAATGGGGAATGTGCCGGAAGTTGATGCGTTTCTCGCAGATTTGTTGACAAAAACGGGTTGTCCGCTGTTGTTGGATGCGGATGCCTTGAACCGGTTGTCCGAGAATCGCGATCTGTTTGGGAAACTGGTGGCGCGTAAGGGTGTTACAGTTCTGACACCTCATTCGGGAGAGATGATGCGTCTGTTGGGGAAAGACGTGATTGCAGGAATGAGCCGTGAAGAACAGGCGAAGAGTCTGGCATCACAAACCGGCTCATACGTTGTGTTGAAAGGACCGCACAGTATTGTTGCGGAACCGTCAGGAGGGATCAGTTACAATTTATCCGGCTGTACGGCTTTGGCGACAGCGGGGAGCGGCGATGTTCTGTCCGGAATTACGGGGGCATTGCTTGGGCGTCCCGGGGCTGATATTCTTCAATCAGTCCGTGGCGGCGTATTGATACATGGTTTAACGGGTGAATATGCGGCACCGCTGCCATCATCGGGCAGGGGAGTGACGGCGGACGATCTTCTGGAAAAGATTGTGCCGGTACTGCGTGATATTTCGCCCTTTGCGTGATGAACGGGAAAGGAAAGAAACGATGACATTGCAGGAAGAAATTTTGAAATTGAAAGAACAGTACAACGCGGTGATTCTTGCGCACAATTATGTGGATGGTGCGATTCAGGATATTGCGGATTTTTCCGGTGATTCTCTGGAATTGAGCATCCGTGCAAAAAATGTAAAGGCACCGGTGATTGTATTTTGCGGTGTCCGTTTCATGGCAGAAACGGCGAAATTGCTTTCTCCGGAATCCACGGTATTGCTGCCCAATCCGGACGCAGGCTGTCCCATGGCGGATATGGCATCTGCCTCTGGCGTGTGCGAAATGCGGAAACGGTATCCGGATGCGGTATATTGTGCGTATGTGAACAGCACGGCGGAAACGAAATCCCAGATCGATATTTGCTGTACTTCCGGCAATGTGGAAAATGTGCTGAACAGTATTCCGGCGGAAAAAGAGATCGTATTTCTTCCGGACCGCAATCTGGGGTCGAACATGGGTGCAAAACTGAATCGGAAAATGACATTATGGGATGGCTGCTGTCCGGTACATGATGCGGTGACACCGGATCATATCCGTGCGGCACGTGCCTTGCATCCGGATGCCGAAGTCTTGATTCACCCGGAATGTCGTCCGGAGACGGTTGCGGAATGTGATAAAGCGATGAGTACGGGCGGTATTCTGCGTTATGTAAAAGAATCGGAAAAGACGGAATTTATTATAGCGACGGAGTATGGGATCATGCACCGTTTGCAGAAAGAAAATCCGGGTAAAACGTTCTATCATATCGACCCGCCGATTATCTGTCATGATATGAAAAAGATCACATTGGAACAGGTGCGCGATTCTCTGAAATACGGAAAAACCGAAGTGGTTCTGTCTGCGGATGTGATGCAGGAAGCCGTCAAACCCATTGAAAAGATGATTGCATTACCGGCAAAATGAGTATCGTTTGTTTGGATTTTGAAACAGCGAATGTTGCGCCATACAGTGCCTGTTCCATCGGGATGGCAGTATTTGATGATGGGGGAGAGATTGTTACCCGTTATGAGCAATTGCTGCTGCCCCATCGGAATTACCGTTATTTTGACCCGCTCAATACGGAGATTCACGGCATTTACGCAAGTGATGTGGCAGGGAGTCCGGAATTTCCGGAAGTGGCGGATGCTGTGTTTGAAATCATACAGGATTCTTTTGTGATCGCCCACAATGCGGCATTTGATATCAATGTTCTGAACAGTCTGTGTCAATTATACCGTATTCCGCTGCCGGACTTTTCTTATTTCTGCACGTGTAAAGGAGCGCGGCGGATGTGGAAACATTTGCCGAACCATAAACTCAATACGCTATGTGATTTTATCGGACACCGTTTTGAACATCATCAGGCGGGTGCCGATGCGGAAGCGGCGGGCAAGGTCTTTTTTGCCATGCGGGAAGATGCCGGAGCCGGAACGGAATATGAACTGTTGGAACGTCTTCAGATTCAGCCGGGCAGATTTTGCGGCGGCTTCCATGAGCCTTGCCGTTGTATACCATTACGAAAAAAGAAAGTGACTCAACAATGATATTGGAACGATTGAAATATGAATTGACCGGTTGGAAAGTATGGGAATGGGGTTGGATGCTCTTTTCCTGTGCTGTTATTATGGGCGTTTCTCTTTATCTTGGAGATACCTGGCTGGGGGTTCTTTCCGCAGTGACAAGTACATTATATGCCTTGTTTGCGGGGAAAGGGAAGGTAAGCTGTTACTTCTTCGGGATCATCAATTCAGCGTTGTACGGGTGGATTTCTTATACGCAAACGTTGTATGGAGAAACGATGTTGAATTGGGGATATTATTTTCCGATGATGTTTGTGGGATTGTTTTTCTGGCGGAAACATTTGAATGATTCCAAAGAAATCTATAAGGAAAAATTGAGCAGAAAAGGCAGAATCCTGCTGATTGTATTTTCTTTGATCGGCATTGTGATTTATGAACGGATTTTGGCACGGATGGGAGATCAGCAATCCATATTGGACAGCATGACAACGGTATTATCGGTGAGTGCCATGGTGATGACGGTAAAACGGTGTATGGAACAATGGATTTTATGGATCATTGTCAATATTATATCCGTTTACATGTGGTATCTGATCTATCAGGCAGGGGGGCCGGGTGCATCTCTGCTGATGTGGATCATTGCATTATGTAACAGTTTTATATTTTTATATCAATGGACAAAGGAGGTCAAATCATGTCCAGCAAAACCAAAACAACCGTAATTCTTGCGGATGGGGATTTTCCCAATTCTTTCCGCACATTGGAAATATTGAAAAATGCAGCACGGATCGTGTGCTGTGACGGCTCTGCCGCCTCTTTGCTTTCTCACGGATTGGAACCGGATTGGATCGTTGGGGATCTTGACAGCTTATCGGATGATCTGAAACGCCGTTATGCAGATAAATTGATTCATATTGAAGAACAGGAAAGTAACGATTTGAGCAAGGCATTTCATTTCTGTGTCAGCCGCGGATGGGATTCTTTGGTGATTCTCGGTGCTACGGGAAAACGGGAAGATCATACCATCGGCAATCTTTCGCTGCTTGGTGATTATGCGGCAATTCAGCCGTCTGTGCGCATCGTGACGGAATACGGGGAATTTTCTGTGATGCAGAGTTCCGGTGAAACTGCTTCCTATGCGGGGGAAAAACTTTCCATTTTTGCGCTTGACGGCGAAACAGAAGTTTCCAGCACAAATCTGAAATATCCCATGAATGGTTTGTGTTTGAAAATGTGGTGGCAGGCAACCTTGAATGAATCACTCGGTGATACGTTCCGGCTCGACTTTACCGCGGGGAAACGGCTGCTGCTGTTCCGTTCACACCGTCCTGTGCCCCGGTCTTGTATCGGTGTTCCGAAAATTGAAGATGACGGATATGACTGGTGGGCGCGCCATCAGTTGAAAGTCCGTGCGGCGCAAGATGGCAGATATGATCTTGTATTTATCGGCGATTCCATCACCCATTTCTGGTCAAAAGAAGATAATATCAACTTTGGGGAAGGTCATTATGATGAAACCTTCGGTCATGTAAAGAACTTGAATCTGGGTTATGGTTTTGACCGTACCCAGAATGTGTTGTGGCGTTTGGAGAATGGAGAATTGGCAAATCAGAATCCGAAACTGATCGTGGTCAACATCGGGACGAATCAATTTTCCGTTTCACCGCGTTACAACGGGGACACGCCGGAAGTTGCGGTGGCGGGGATTGCTGCCGTTGTGGAAAAACTGCATATCATGTGTCCGGATGCAAAAATCGTGTTGATGGCGTTGTTCCCGCGGAAAGGTAAGACGGCTGAAATTGATGGTGTGAATGTTTTGCTGCGTGAAAAAGCGGCATCATTGCCCATAGTCGCCCTGTTGGATTTGACGGAGCAGCTTGGCGATGAAAACCGCCAGCCGATTCCGGAATATTTTAAGTTGGATGGATGTCATCTTGCACGCCCCGGCTATGAAATTTGGGGGCGTGCGCTTATGCCGTTTGTGGAAAAATATTGTAAATAATCATCTTTTTTCCGGATTAGTTTAAAAAAGTATTTGAAAAATCCGGAAAATGTACTACTGTACCAATTGTGGAATCAGACCGGAGGTGTTATCGGCAGCACATGCCCCGGTCGCCTGATTGGTGCTGTCTGAAAAAGAGTTATATTGTAATATGAGATACAAATGGAATAAAATCATAGCCGTAATGGTGTATGCCGGGGTGCTTTTTCTGTGTGCCGGTTGCGGAAAGAAAGAAGCACCTGAGGTTCCGTCCACCCGTTCTTCCACTCTTTTTGAAATCTTCCGTCTGATGGATACCCGTCAATATCGTGCGGCATTGCCGTTGGTGGAGAAATATCAGAGTTTGGAACCTGCCAACGAATTTCTCAGCGAATTACGGACGTTGGTTTGTACGAATATTGCGATTCAGGAAGCGGAAGCATTGGCGCAGAAAGGAAAACTCAAAGAAGCCTGTGCTGTTTTGGATAAATGTATCCGTGATTACGGGGAATTGCCCGGTATTCTGGAAGCCAAACAGATTTATCAGAATTTACTGGAATTGGGAACACGTATCCAGATATTGCGTGAGCCTTCCAACAGTGGGGAAATGTTGAAACATGCCCGCTGGCTTGCCGGTTATGCCGCCAGATTCCGGAATGTGCCGTTGCAGAATTATGCACGGCAGAAAATCCGGGAGAGCGGGGAAGTCCGGAAATTGGAAGTGGATCGTGCCGGATTCCTGATCTATGCGGATGCCATGGAACAATTACAGCAGAATGATTTTTCCGGGGCATTGGCTTTGACTGCATTACTGGCGGCGGAACGGCGTTATCCGGTTCCGGTTGCCCGGATACAGAACGGTGGATTGTATGATTCACCGGCGGGGAAAAAGTTGGAAAAAAAATAAAACAGGGGGACACATGTCCTGATCTTAAAAAGAAAGTAAAATAACAACAGAAAGGTTTTAAGAAGATGAAAAAAACAACAAGTAAATGGATCCTCGCTGCGGTGGCGGCAGTTGCCGTCATTCCCGGACTTTCCGCACAGAAAGCAGCAGCACCGAAAAACGCACCTGTCGCAGCAAAACCGGCAGCAAAACCGGCAGCAAAGCCCACATTTGAATCCATGCTTTCTTTCCTGCCGGATGTGCTGGCGGAAGTCGGAAGTGAAAAATTGACAAAGAAACAGTTTATTGCCCAGATGGCATCCAGTCAGATTGCACCGGAAATGCTTGCTCAGTTCCCGCAGAATCTTCTTCAGGGAATGCTTGCCAACCAGATCAACGAAATGGTCAATGAAATGGTCTTGACGGAATTGGCAAAAAAAGCCGGATTCAAAGCCTCCGCTGAAAACGTTAAGAAAACACTGGATACCATGTATAAACAGATGCCTGCCCAGCAGAAAGCACAAGTTGACAGCCAGTTGAAAGCGCAGGGCAAGACTTATAACTCCTATCGTGATGAAGTTGCAAAAGATCCCCGCGCACAGAAAGCACTTATGATAAACAGTTATATGCAGAGCATCATGGGCAAATTGAAAAACACTGTAACGGATGCCGATGCAGAAAAATTCTACCGTCAGAATCAGCAGATGTTTGCTAAACCGGGTATTACTGTTTCCCATATTCTTGCAAAATCCATGGCAACGGATGAGCAGGGCAAACCGTTGTCTGCGGAAGCTCTGAAGAAACAGGATGCGGAAGCGAAAAAGAAAATCGACGGCATCTATGCACAACTCAAACAGGGTGCAAAATTTGAAGAACTGGCAAAGAAAAACAGCGATTGTCCCTCCGGCGCACAGGCTGGCGGCAAATTGCCTGCATTTGATGAAAACGGCAAAATGGAACAGGGCGGCGGCTATGAAACGACCTTTGTCAAAGCTGCTTTGAAATTGAAAAAAGCCGGCGAAATCTCTGCCCCGGTCAAAACTCCTTTCGGATATCACATCATCCGTCTGGAAGAAAAGAAACCTGCTACATTCATTCCGTTCAAAGATGTCAAAGACGGTCTGAAAGCTCAGTTGCTCAATCAGAAAGTTTCTGCTGAACTGCAGAAACGGGTCGAACAGGGCAAGAAAACATTGAAAGTCAAGATCAATGTCAAGGCTCCTGCAATGCCTGGTGCAAAATAAGTCTTTCTTATCTTGCTGAAAAATGATAACTTTACGGTCCGATGAAGCGTAAAATCTGCGCTTCATCGGTCCCTTTTACCCGATAAACGGTTTGAATCATGTCCAAGGGTTGTTTTATTACATTTGAGGGAGGGGAAGGGTGTGGAAAATCCACACAGATCCGCCTTTTGACGGAAGCATTAAAGACGCGGTTGCCTTCCAGAGAGATCCTTCTTTCCCGTTCTCCGGGCGGACCTCCGGCTGCGGAACGTATCCGTTCCATTCTCAAAGAGCCGACACCGGGAGATGACCTTGTTCCCAGAGCGGAATTATTGCTTTTTGCGGCGAGCCATGCCCAGATGTGTGAACGTCTGATCCGTCCCGCATTGGAGCGTGGTGCCATTGTATTGATTGACCGTTTTACGGATTCCACAGAAGTGTATCAGGGATGTGCCAGAGGTCTTGCCCCTGATGTTATCCGTTATGTGGATTCGCTGGCATGTGGATCGGTTCAACCGGATTTGACTTTGCTGCTGGATATTGCACCGGAAGCCGGATTGGCGCGTACACGTACCCGTGCCGGACAGAATGAACAAGACCGTTTTGATACGGAAAAACTCTCCTTTCATCAAGCAGTCCGTTCCGGCTTTCTCTCCTTGGCAGAAACGCATCCGCAACGGATTGCGGTAATCGACGCATCGGCGGATTTGGAAGTTGTCCATCAACGTATACTGGAGGTTATCCGTGAACGGCTGGACATCCTTTGAAGAACATTTTCCGCTGTTGGCGCAATCGTTGAAACATGCGGCTCATACGGGGCGTTTATCCCATTCCCATCTTATTGTGACATCCAACCCGGATTTACGCCTGTCCTTTCCGCCGCTTCTGGCATGTCTTGCCGCCTGTACGGCACCGCTTGAGGATGGTGCGCCCTGTTGCGAATGTGAGACTTGCCGGATGATATTGAATGGACTTTATCCGGATTTATTTACTCTTGCACCGACATCCAAATCCCGTCAGATTCAAATTGGGAAAGATGCGGATGAACCGGATACCTTACGCAGTTTTGAAGCCGCTTTCCATTTAGGCAGTGTGACAGAATCCGGTTGGAAAATCGGGATTATTCATGATGCCGATACCATGACCGAGAGTGCGCAGAATGCTTTTTTGAAAACGTTGGAAGAACCATCGCAAAAATGTCTTTTTATTCTTGTTACGGGGCGTGCCGGCGGTTTGCTGCCGACGATCCGTTCCCGTTGCCAATTGATCCAGTTGACAGATAATCATTGTGTTTATGATACGGAATTATTTGCTCCGGTGTCCACGATTCTGCTGGATTATACGCTGCATGGGAAAAATGATTTTGCAGTGGCAGAACGCTGCGCCGGAGAATTGATCGATGTCCTCGATACTTTGTCTGATGTTGCAGAAGAGACCGTGAATAAAAAATGGGAAAGCCGGTTGAAAGATGCAGAAAATCTGGAATCGGCAGGAGTAAAACTTTTGGAAAAACGTATAGCCGGCGAGGTCAGTTGTGAATACCGGCGTTTGAGGGAACATTTTATCAGTTATGTGCATGCCTGGTTTGCCCAGCTTGCCATTCTGGCATCCGGAACTGCAAAGGATATGCTGCCGAATCCGGAAGTGATGGATGCGTGGTTCAATAAGGAAGAAAATGCAAAATTACGCCCGCGTGATGTATTCCATATGTTGACGGAGGCAGAAGAACTGGTACGTTCGCTCCGGACCAATGTCAATGATGAATTGGCGTTACGGGCGTTTATGTTGAATACGGCATTTCATTGATACCCCCACATTGAAACAGAAAGGATTTTATAAATGTTGACATTCCTGTTTGCACTGCTTTATCAACCTGTTTTGGAACCTCTCTGGAGTAATGCCCCACATTTTCCGGAAGAATTGCTCCGGAGCCCGGATCTCCCGTATTACATCCCTGCAAATCAATTGAAAATACAGGCTGATTATTATAAACGGATTCCCGATCCGGAAGTGCGGCGGAAGATTCTGACAACATTACGTTACAGTGGATCCCGGGATGTTTTGCCCCTATTGCTGGCTTTGCTCCGGAATGAAAGCAATGTTGCGCTTCAGGCGGATATCCTTTCTGTCATGGTGCAAATTGCAGATTCCTATGGCTGTTCCAATGTCCCTGTTGATCCTGTGTTGAAAAACCTGCTTGACAGTTCCGCAAGTGCCGTACGTGCCCATGCTGCGGAATTTTTGCTGTTGAAGGGAGAAAAAACTGTTTTTCTCAAACCGGTGCTGCAGAAAGAAACAAATGCTTCTGTGGTGCATATGATTTTTGCCCGCTTGAAAAAACAGAATATGTCATTGCCCGTAGAAGTTCTGCGGCAGCTTGTCACCACAACAAATAATCCGGATTTGCGGATTTGTGCATTGGAAATGCTGGCGGAGCAATCGCCTGCTGCGGACCGGGAAGATGTATTGCGTAATGTCAAAGATCGCCGGAGTCAACTGGCGGTCATTGCCGGACTTGGCAGAAATCAGCGTATGCCGGATGGCATTCTGAAAGAATACAGCAAGAGTGATGATCCGGGGATCCGGCTTGCCCTGGCATCTATCCGCTCCGGCAATAATGCACGGGTGGCGATTCTGAAAAAACTGTTATCTGCAAACGAACCCGTAATTCGTCGACAGGCGATTTTGTCATTGCAGAATGCGGCTCCCACTTCGGATCTGATTGCAGCAGTTCTCCCTGCCATGTCGGCATCTGACCGAACCGTTCGTACGGCAGCGGGGGAAACGCTTGCGGTATTGGCCCCTGTAAAATTACCGGAAACGGTGTTGGCGAAAGTGAATGATCCTCTGGCGCATCTGCCGTTATTGGAAATCATCCGCCGTAAAAACGATCCCGGATATGCCAAAGTTGCAGTGGAAATATTGACCGCTCCCACCACTGCGGCGAATGAAGAAGTTCAGATCAGTGCGGTGACAGTATTGACTTTGCTGAAAAATCAGCAGACGGCACCGGTATTGCTGCAGTTTGCCAATTCCAAATTTGCCCCGGTACGTTGCCTGGTTGCGGAAGGCTTGCGTTTCTTCCCCGGTGCGGCAACCCAACAGGCATTGAAAAAATTATTGGCAGACAGTGACCGGAAGACCGGTGTTTGTGCATTTGACTCTATCCGCTATCTGAAATACAGTGCATTGGCTCCGGAAATCTGCCGTGCCTTACGCAATTTTAAGCACGATGCCATTTACCGGACCGCCGCTATGCGTGCCTTGAGTGCATTCCCTGAAAAATTGACAGCAGAAGGGGTGAACAATCTGAAACGTTTGATCTTTACCCAATGTATCCAGGTCGGTGGCGGTGCGCCGCCCATGTATGAACAGGGTGAAACACGGGCATTGGGAGTCTATCTTTTGATGCAGAGTGGAAAAGCCGGAAATGTCAAAGCGCAGAAATTGTATGAGGAAGCGGTGAAAAGATTCCGTGATCCTTTTGCACCGATTCCGGAGCAGCTGGATGAATTCAATGATGTGAACGCCTTGCGTATGCTCCGTCAGGTCTATTTGATCCGGGATGGCAAACTGCCGGAGAAAGTGCCGTATACTTTACCGGAACCGGAATATTATTTCACTCCTGCAAAATAATGGTGACGGTATGACGAATGAGATTCCCCCGGAACTGAAAGAAAAAGAAGCCCGTTATCTTGCCTTCCGTACCGGCTGGAAAGGCACGCTTACAGATCTGATTATTCTGGCATTATCCGGTTGTTATTTTACTCTTTCGTTTCCCGGAATCGACTGGTGTCTGCCTGCCTGGACTGCTTTGATCCCGCTGATTGCACTGTGCATCGGGCGCAGTCCGCTGCGTGCTTTTTTCTATGGTTTGACTTTCAGTTATTTCTGGAATTTGACCGGATGTTTCTTTTTGCGCGAGATCATGATTTTTATTCCATTCATTTTCGGTGTGGTGTTAGGAGTTTTTACTGCATTGTTTGCGGCGGGAATCCCGTTTATCTGCCGCTATGTGCTGTACCCGGTGAATGTGCAGCTGGCAGGCTGCCGGAAAAGAAATGAATATTGTTTTTTTCCGTTCGGCAGAGAATTGCTGTGTTGTATTTCTCTTGCTGCGTGGTGGACATTTGTAGAATGGATACGGAGCTGGATCTTCACCGGTTTTCCGTGGAATCTTGTCTGTGCAACACAATGGGATAATACCCCGTTCATTCAGATTTGTGAATTTACCGGAATGTACGGCATCTCTTTTCTGATTGTATTGTTTAATTTCTCTGCTTATTTTGCCATCCGGAAAGGATATTATGCCATCCGGAAAAAAGAATGGCATATCCCGTGGGTATTCCTGATCGCAGCGGGAGCGTGTCTTTTGAATTATTTTGCCGCTTCCGCATGGATGCCCCACCGGGAAAAACAATTGGAACAGGAAGAAATCTGTAAAATCGGGATCGGTGTGGTACAGCCCCATCTTTCGCAACGGCGTTCCGGAGGAATGGCATTGATTCTGGATGCCCTGGAACATTGTTCCAGCCTGACGGAAAAACTTCTGGCTGATGAAAAAGCAAAGAAAGAGCCGGTTCCGCTGACCCTGATCGCCTGGCCGGAAAGTGCAGTACCTCATCCTTATTATGCGCTGACGGATGCCGGTACAGCGTACAGACAACGTGTCCGCACTCTTTTGTCATCAGGGAACATTCCCATTTTGCTGGGGACGATTACCGCCGGAGATTTCGTTCCGCCGGACAAATATAATCTTTTCAATTCCGCCCTGCTGGTGAAACACGGATATCCGAAAGATTACAGAGATCTTTTTTATGATACCGCCGGTTGTTACAGCAAAGTGCATCTGGTCCCGTACGGCGAATTTATTCCGCTGAACGATCGTTTTCCGGCATTGGGAAAAATGGTTGGAATGGGGCGGAATCTTACCCCCGGGAAAGGATTTTATCCCTTGGAATTGGAAAAACTCCGTGCCGGTGTGTTGATCTGTTATGAAGACGTATTCCCGTATACGGCACGGAATCAGGTGCGTTCCGGCGCGAACATGCTGCTGGTTATTACAAATGATGCATGGTATCCCACAAGTTACGAACCGATTCAGCATTATGCAAACTCTGTATTCCGTACCGTGGAGACCCGGTTACCCATGGTCCGTTGCGGCAACAGTGATTATTCCGTGTTGATCGATGCCCTTGGCAGAACGGTGGATTCGATATATGAAGACCCCGGCTTGAAGAAATCCGGCAGTAAAAAATTCATTGTTCCGGTTCCACAGAAACACGAAATGACATTTTATACCCGTTACGGAAATCTGTTTGTTTTATTGTGCAGTCTGCTCGCTTTTTGCGGTTTTGGTTTTGCCATGTATCAGAAAATACAGTTGCGGCGTGCCTTTGCCAAAAATTTAACGGTTGAATGAAGAATCCCCATTGACAATCTTCATTGGCAGAACGATATAATCCGGATTGAGTTCCATCAGCATGATCTCTTCCGGATCTTTTTTATTACCGGCGCGATTTTGCAAATAGTGATGAAACATGGTTCCGCTGACAGATTCATGGACATGGAGCCATGTTGCGGCATATTGTTCCGATTCCATGAATTGTCCGGATTTCCGGAATTTCGACATTGTCCGCATGAAACACCCGTGTGCATTTTTCTGGAAATAATAATCGGGATAATGAGATTGAATCATGAGGATTTCCTCTGCATCGAATAACGGTCGTATCATGTTGAGACAGTCATCCAGTCTGCCTGGGATCCACGCGGTATTGTCATCGAGTTCGAAAATGATATTCTGCAATTGCTGTTGAATGAGTTCAGCCATGGAAACATGGTGTTGCGAGACGGCACAGAACGGCCGGAACCAATGATGATGTGACATGAAAACGCCCTCCTCTTTAACTTTTTTCCCCCCGGAAAAAAGGCACAAAAAATGGTGCCGAAGGTGGGAGTCGAACCCACACGCCCAGGGGGCGCCAGATTTTGAGTCTAGTGCGTCTGCCATTTCGCCACTTCGGCACGTGATAAGACATAACATACTCCAAAAAATGAAAAAATCAAGTCGAAAAAGAGGAAAAAAGAGAAAAAAATGAAAAA
>JAFVSW010000155.1 GCA_017503545.1 Lentisphaeria bacterium
AATCATCGCATTAACGAATATGTCATTCCGTATCGGAACGCCATATCCGTCAATGCCGGTCTTGGTTAATGTAGTTCGATGTCATATTCCCAGGGTTACGCTGCGCTTCACCCTGGGCTGTCTGACTCTTGCCGCCCTGTCAGGGCTGGTCTAACAGTGATTCTAAATTCTTTCGGACATTGAGTCTTTTCTTACATGATTTCGTGAGTACTTCAAATTGAAAATCTAGCAGTTCCCGGAATTTTCAAGCTCAAAGGAGATCTAATTCTATGGCATAAACCGTCGAAGAGGCATAAATAATGGCATCAAAGGTAAATTCAAAGGTTATCAGAAATCGACTTTTCCGCGATTGCGTTTTACATCGGCGCGGCGTGCTTTCCCGGCAAGACGGCGTTCTACGGAGGCGCGTGTCGGTTTTGTTTTTTTACGTTTTTTCGGGATAATCGCAGCGGCATCCAACAAGGTAATCAAACGGTGTTTTGCCATTTCCCTGTTACGCAGAAGGGAACGGGATTCGCGGACTTGAATGATGATTTCATCCTCACAAATCCAGGGCGCGGCGATGGAGGTGAGCCGTTCTTTCATTCCTTCATTCAGGAGGGCGCACTGTTGGAATTTGAAATGAAGACGGACGGTACTTTCTGTACGGTTTACATGCTGACCGCCGGGACCGGATGCGTTCCGTACAAATTCTTCATACAAATCGTTTTCCGGGATATTCCACTGCATTACAGTTCCTTGCTTTCTGCTAAAGTATGGAATCCTTGCAGGAATCCGTCAAGCGTATAACGTTCCGTAACATAGAAGCGGGCGGCTTCTCCCATTTGACGCCGGAGTCTGACATCTTTCAGAAGCAGTTCGAGTTTTTCAATCATACCGCGTTCGTCGCCGCAATTCAGCAGGAATCCGGTTTGATTATTGACGATAAATTCCGATGTTCCACCGGCATTTGTTGCGATTACCGGTAATCCATATGAAGCAGCAATAGCACCTTCTGTATTGAACGTTTCCTGTTCACCGTATGGGTAAAACGCAATATCCGAAGTGCGGAAAACATCTTTTCGGTTGAGTTGCCAGCCGGGAAATTCCACGTTTCCGCGAATCTTGAGTTTTTTGCTCAGTTCCACAAAGGCATCCCAGTCTTTTCCGTCACCCAGCAATCTGGCGCGATAGGGTTGTTTGAGTTTGGAAAGGAGGTGGAGAAACTTATCTCCGCCTTTTCCATAGATCATCGGACCTGAAAACAGAATCACGGGTGGACCGCCATCAATGGACCCGGCATGTTCGACTTTGGGGATGGTTAAGTAAGGCGGCAATACAAAAATCCGTTCTTTTTCGATTCCGCACCGGATGAGATTTTCTTTCATCATGGGGGAAAGAACCGCAAAACGGGGAATTGTTTTGAAAAGATTATAGCGGATAGGGAATGTCAGAAATTTTTCTTCCATAGCCCGTAAAAAACCACCGTACCAAGCCGAAGTCCGTACACACATCCCGCACATTCCGCAAAGAAAATACTGATAGGAGCGGGAACAATATTTATGGGAAAGCATACAACTTTTCAAACGTTTCGGACAATAGTAATCGTGATCGTGTACGACAAGGGTCAACTTTTCCGGGAAACATGCCAATGCCCGTTTGAGTAATGGCAGTTCCGGGATCTTGTTGAGCAATACCAGATCACTTTCCGCCGCCTGACCTTCCAATGCCCCGACGGAATCAAAGATATTCAAAAATTGTTCAGAGCCGCGTACGGTTTTCCGGAAAGAACCGCGAACCGTGAATCCGTTATCCCGAAGCGTTTTTGCTGTATTGTAGATCCAGCGTTCCACCGGTCCGCGGAATCCGGCGTAAAAAGAAGCAAACATGATGCTTGTTTTTTTTGTGGGGGCAGGGGTCAACATTTGATCTTCTCCATGGCTTCCAGCAACGTTCCGGTTTCCAGAAAAGCATATGCCTTGTTAATGGAAAAAGTGATACGTGCCGAGGTTTGCATACATGCCAGGAGGAGTAATCCCTGCTCATTGTAAATATCCTGCCATGCTTCCAGGAGCATTTGAACAGCCGAACTGCTGATGATTTTTACTTCGCTCATATCCAGAATAATATGATCCACTTTGCGGAATACGGAACGGATGCGCCGGTCCAGCCGCTTTTCATCGGCAGACGAAATAATATCACCGTTGATGGTGATAATACAGCAATGATTGACAGTTTTTTCGATTAATTCCATAAAGATACAGGAATCCTTTTCCAACTTGACTACGTATACTTTGAGCAATATACATCAATAATTCTTTTTTCGCAAGAGGAAAATTGACTTTTTTTTGAGAAAATTGATTTTGATAATTGAAAAAGTAAACGCACACCTGTAAATAGCATACTTTGCATTCAGTATTACAAAAACAAAAATGAGCTTTTAGTTGTACAAATAAAGAAATATGCATTTAGAGTTACAAAAAAATATTATGATGGTGT
>JAFVSW010000156.1 GCA_017503545.1 Lentisphaeria bacterium
CAATGACAAGAAATGTGATCTTCCCGCCGGGGAAATGGTATGATTTCCATAGCGAAAAATGTGTGACAGAACAAGGCGGTGTTCTGCAAATACAGATCAGTGCAAACGATCCCCTGCCCCTCTTTGCCCCGGATGGAGCAGTGATCCCGCTTCAGGGCGATGACGGGACGATTATCACGAAAAAGTTCGGCACCAAGCCGGGCAGCTTTCTTCTTTATGATGATGACGGTGAGACATTTGCCTATGAACGCGGAGAATATACGTTCCGCGAATTGCGTGGTTAAACGGCTTCACTCATTCATTGAAAAAACAACAGCAATCCCTGTTTCGGCTGGATGGTAAGGGATGTCCCGGTGGCATATTCTGCGGCATCCTGAAATCCGGCAATCGGGGGCTGAATCATCGTTTTTCCGCAGAGATCTTCCGGCAGTTTCAAATGAACCGTTTCTTCTTTCCCGGACCAGGATGCGATTGCCAGCATAGCAGCCCCATCCGCTTTTCTCCAGAGCGTAACATGGACTTCCGGCACATCAGTTCCCAATTCATGGGAAATAACATCCGGCATCATTACCGCTTCAGAGATTCCGAAACGATCAAAGATTTTCCATAATTCGCAGGGTTCTCCACCCCAGCCATAACGATTTGTCATGCCGAAGAGCAAACCAAGATACGGGTTGCCTTTGCCCAGCATTTCCGACGTCAAACCGAATGGCAAACCGGAAAGACGGATCAGCCAGTTTTCATAAGATTCCAAATCGTACTTCACCCCTTCACCAAGCCACAGACGGGTCAGACAGGGGAAACGTTCGGCATCCCGCAACGGAACACAATAGGCACTGTTGAAACTTTCCCAGGCGTGAAAATCCATAATCGGATCTGCGCCACGATATTTCCGGAAGATCCGCTTCAGACGGATCATGCCGAGATCTGAAAGATCACAATCATCCAGATATAAACCGTCGATGGGACAGCGTTCCAACAGGAATCGCAACCCTTCCAGATAAAAGTTTTCCAACCGGCTGCGGGGCGTCGTGATCAGAGACCGGTCCGGAATGCCATGCAGTGGACCACTCTTGATAACTTCCGTCCAAGCGGGGAGAAATCCATAATCCAGATGATCTTTGAACCAGGAATCGGGGCCTTCGGCAGGCGTTGTGACGGGCCATTTTCCATTATCCTGCCACGGGAAAAAGATCTCACCTTTCAGCGCATAAAGGGCTTTGAATTCCGGCGCATGAACGGTCAGTTCACGGACAGTATAATAAAGCAGGACCTTAAAGCCTTCTTCATGCGCCTTGGCGACAAACTTCTGAAGCAGCGGCAGTGATTTTTCTGAAAAAGGATAATTGATGATCGGATTCAGGCTGATTGCATGGTGTACATTCAGACAGTTGACACCTTTTGCCCGCAATGCAGCAAAATCCGGATTCGTAAAGCAATCGTCTTCTTTCAATTCAAAGGAATGCATGTGAGGATGGAAAAACCGTGTATTCCAATGGTTTTTGTAATCAATCGGGTGGAACGGCGTCAAACGGAATTCCACACCGTAACTTTGTGTCTTTGCAAAAGAGGAATAACACAATACATTCAATTTATTTCCGTTACGGTTCAGCGTAATGCCCCCCTTCCCCGCGGAATACCAACAGGCTGGCGGAGTCAATGGCGACCAGTCATAATAACAGTTCAACAGGGGAACGGATACATTGTCATCTGTCAGGCGGACGATGCACCCGTTATTGACCGTTCCCGCCCAGAAGGAATCTTCCCACTTGCGGGGATCCCAATGCCAATCCCATGTTTCCGGCGGGATACATGGACGTTTCACGCCCAAACCGAGCATATACGGTGCATCGGCAAAGGGGATATGCAATTTGACTTCTGTTTCCCCATCATCCGGGCTGACGGTTTGAAAATGAAGCTTGATCATTCCGTCAAAACGGATCTTTCCGCCAACACAAAGGCGAACCGCCTGATGACTTGAAACATCAGTAATGCGCCATGAAATTTCACAGGGGGATTCGTCATAAAATTCGAGTTTGCCCTGTTCGGGAGTACATCCGCCGGCAGTGAGAGTTATTACACCATCCAGCAGTTTTTTTACGGGAGCGGCAACCGTGGCGTTCATGGAATCATAACCGGAAAGGATTTGGGCGGGGAGTCCATTGCTGCCGATTTCCACGGCATGTCCGGTAAGATAAAGCGTATTACCTTCCCGCCGCAAAGGTTGATAAGGCATGGGGACCTCATCCTCCAGACCGATTGCAGAATTCAGCCATTTGAGACGTGCCATACGGAAATCATCGTTTTCACCGCCATCATTCAGTACATCGCCGGAAACGTGAATCGTCAACGGGATATGAAATTCGCCGCAATGGTCCGTCTGGAATGTGATCGTACTTTGAATGATTTCCGGCTCATCCTCCCGAACCTGTAAACCGAACCAGAAGATCCCTGCCTCCTGTTGTTCGACTTGCACATTACGATGAAACACATTCCCTTGAAAATCAATACCGCTTTGAGCAAAAAAACAGAATTCACGCTTATCGGAAAGATTGCAGTTAGTGATTTGGAATGTTTTTTCTCTGCTCCAAACCACAATCTGAAAAACCAGGTATTCCCCGGGCTGAGCCTGCAGTTCAACACGGTTGCATGTACCGATCTTCCCGGAAGCAACCGCTTGCGGCAAAGACTTTTTTCCATCAAGGGGATGTTCTCTGCTGATACCGAAAAAGGAAACATCCGGCAAGGTATTCAGAATATTTTCCAAAGCAGGCTGTTCCAACTCAAAATCTTCGCCGTAAAAACGGATGAATTTATTTCCGGAAGCCGCTTTTACCTGACTTTCATCAATCAAATTTGCATCTTTCTGTGCCATAGTCCAACCTGCAATTATTCCTTAAAGTTCCGTTGTTTCACCTTTTTCAAGGGAAATCGTCAACACCTGTTCCTGATCCGGCAATTTGCAGCGGAACGTGATCTCTCTTGTTGCCGTAATATTTAATTTGACCGTTTTCCCTTTGCGGAATTCCCCGCTTGCGATCAAACCGCCGGGGAGATGCAAACGTTCAAAGGAACTCTGCTTCCAGGACTTCGGAATCCCGCGGAAGAAATAAAGCACTCCATTGATGTCATGCGCAAACAATTCCTGAATCGCCGTCACTGCCCCCATCGTTGCATCCATCTGCATGACATAATCACAAAATGCAAATTCGGTAAATCCCCAGAATGCAGCATCATGCAGCGAGCCGCCGCCTTTATTGGTAAAACATTTCTTCCAGAGTTCCAACATCAGAACAGCGGCTTCCGCATTGCCCAGACGACTCCGGATCCGGGAAGCCCAGGTAATCCCCCAGCCGGTCCATTCCCCCATTCCCTTCCCCGTCCAACGGCGATTGGAATTGAAAACGATCTTTTCCCATGCCGGATCGGTAACATCAATGGTATTGAACGGACAGATCCCGCCCAGATGAGAATGGTGACGGTGACTTTCCTCCAACGGCAAGCCATCCCAGAGTGCGATTTCCTTTTTATCCCCTTCGCCATAGAAAGAACAGGGCGGCAGGTGTTTTTCAACTTTTTCCCAAAACGGGTCGGCGTTCTGTTTCAGGATCGCTGCCGCTTTCAACAGATTCCGTGCCAGATTATGAATGGCTGCAAGCTGAAAACTGGAATTTCTGCCGCACGCATCAAGGGCAGTCCCCCGGTATTCCGGAGAAATACTAACAGGCAGAGATAACGTTCCATCCGGTGCTTCTACCAACATGATCCGGAAGACATTCATCACGCCTTGCATAAAATCAAAAACTTCTTCCTCCAGAAATGCGGTATCGCCGGAATAATCGCAATAATCAAACATCATCATGGCAATCCAGGCGGCACAGGCATGATCTATACTTCCAGTCCAGAAACTGCCCATGCACACACCACGGTCATCAGTCGCATGGGGAAGCATGTAACCATTTTCGATCCCGACAAAACATTTTGCATTATACCGTAAGGATTCCTTCCAGGAAAGCACCATCCGGAAAAGAGGCATAAGATGCTCAAATAAACCGGCTTTGAATCCGGGCGAGTTGCACATCTGTACATTGATATTGAAATGATAATCCCCCTGCCACGGCGGTAACGTATGATCTTCGATCCATGGTCCCTGCAAGCCGGGCGTCACCCCTGCCGGATTGGTCATGATCCCATACTTATACATTCCGCTGTAATAAGATTCCTCCAACTCTTTTTCTTCCAATTGGATCTGCGGAATCTTTGCAAAATAATCATTCCACCAGCGGCGGGAACGGTTCTGTATATCGTGGAATGATGGCATGATTTTTTCTTTCAAGGATTCCGGCGTTTCATCTCCACGGAAGAAATCAAGGGCAAAATCCATGCCATCACGTTTCAATACAAGAGAATATGCCGGATCGGACGGCAATTTCTGACAGAATGCCAAACGGTCATTATCTTTCAAAAACACAGGCGGCTCATAACCGCGTTCCGCAAAGGATGCCGGTTTCCCGAACAGATCCGTCTTGTAAAGGTCATAAGATGCAACCAGTTCCAACGTCATCTCATCGGACAGCCCCTGACACACAAAGCCGTGTTCTGTACTCATATCCGCACAGAAACAAAGCCGTTTTTCAACGTTGCCATCCCGGTAAACGATTTGAGTCAGTCCATCTTCCAACAGAATCTCATACCGGAGCAGTTCCGCCTGTTGGGGAAGATGAATGACCACTCTGCCGCAAGGGATCAAAGTCGGGCGTGTCACGACGCCATCGGCAGTTTTCGAAGCAAAAACGTTTTTGATCGATTCCAGATCTCCCGCAGCAACAGATTTTTTGATAAACTCAAAATTTTGTTCCGGTGTCCAGGGCAATCCGCCGCGATGATCCCATAAAGAGGCGCAGCCGATACTCATATTCAGAAGATTTCCTTCTCCCCAAAGATGCGCACCGAGCAAACCGTTTCCCAGCATTGCGCCCTGCTGCTGTTCCGGCAACGGAAATTCTCTTGTAAATATCATATTCTATCACTTTTCAAGTATTTTACGGTTACGAATCTGTTCCAATCCGGTATAATATTCCGTCGGTGAGGGTTTTCCGATAAAAGCACCACGGCAGCCGTCGATCAGGATCAAACGGGGCTTGGCGTCTTCCACAACAAATTCCGTCTCTGTGACTTCCGGAGTAAGACTCAGAACGATTTCTTCGTTATCCTTCAGCGTGAACGGGTGATGATGTTCCAACACAACCGGTTCGCCATTCCAATAAACCGTCTTTCCATCTTCCCACGGATTCAACAGAGAGAAAGTCTGACTGCCCAGTGCTTTGATTCTGACATAACGGACAACGCCATCTTTCTTTTCTGCGGAAACAAGCAGAGGGCCTTCCGCACGGAGATTTTTGAAAGAGGCATCCCGATCATCCGGCAAAGCAGGAAAGAGCCGGATCAAACCGTGATACCCTTGCAAAAGCATTTCCCCGACCAACAACAGATAAATGGCAGGACCTTCAATGACCGGATACATTTTTTCTTTACATTCCGGATCTTCCGTTGCATCTTCCTCCGCACGTCCGGCGGCAATCTCCCGGATCGAAATGGGAGCGAGGTCGCCGCAATGATAAAAGAGCATCTCAGAGGCATTCTCAATATTTTTTTCGCTGAAATCCGTATTCACCAGCTGTGCCATGTTGTGGGCGATCAGACCATTCGGTTTCACGCAGCCGGTGATAAGGTCACAAAGATATTTCCAGGCAACGGCTTTTTCTCCCAGACGGCAGGCAGGGATTCCGCGGTGGAATACCTTACCGGTCCAGCCTTCCGTGAAACCATCATTGCAGCTGACCGAGTGCATAAAAGCCTTCCATGCCGGATTGAACATTTCTTTCCGGGCATCCTCCAACTGTCCACCGGGAAATTCCGGATCCAGTTCCCCGGCAGGGAAGACCGGGGCAAGAGTGCGGGAATGATTAAGATGATTTTCCGGCAATCCGACAAGGGGAGAAAATCCTTTGTCTGTTGTCGGATACAGCGGGTAATGATCCAGAATATGCTGCCATTTTTTCCGGTCGGCTTCATCACAATTCAAAAGTTGGGAACATTCCACACCGGCAACAAGCGCACTTTTCAAAAATGCAAGCGTATCAATGGGATCCGGATGATCAATATAAAACAGTTCCGGATTCTGACTGCAGAGAAGATGATAACATTTTTCCTGTTCATTCCAATCCAGATACGCGGCAAAGAAACGGCAGACTTCCCGGATTACATCGTATCCGTACTTTTTCAGAAACACAAGATCTTTTGTGTAACGGAAATGACGGTGAATCATCGTACTCCAATAAGGACCGCTCCCCATGCAGAGACGGTATAAGCCATGAGAACATTCTTTTCCATCCGGACCGCAGCTCAACGGATAATAAGCTCCCGGCATTTCAAACAATTTTGCATTTTCTTTTGCATTTGCCAATTGCGCATGAATCATCCGGAATGTGCCTTCGGCAAGTTCAGGATGATTGATCACGGGCAACGGCATGACCGGTGCCTGAGCATTATAGTCGTTGGTAAAATATCCGAACCAGGGCAGACGCTGCACAGGATTACAGGTGCGCCCGAACCAGGGACCGCAAAGCCCCCACGCCGGATTGCCGCCTTCCGCGATCTGCATGTGATAATTGCTCAAATACCAGAGTTGATCCAGACCGGGATCGGAAAGATGTACTTCATTTCCTTCCCAGAATTTATGCCAGAACGCAGCCGTTTCCTCCTGCAGTTTTTCACTCCCCGATTCCGCAGTGATGCGCAGTTGACGGATCAATTCTTCCGGAGATTCTGCCGGGCTGATGCTCATAAAGACATCGTAATTGCCAATCGCATTGATCACCAGACTGTCCGCTTCTTTCTGAACGCTTGAAATCCGTTGCGGCGCAGGTTCTTTTGTGGAATTATTGTATAACGGATAAAGTTCCCGGCAGGCAATGGGCTGATCCGGACGACTCTTGACCAGAACTGCTGCAGTAAAACTCATCGTCCCGATCTGCTGACGGAATGCAATGGCATCGGCTTCCTGATAAAATTCCGGCGCAGGATATTCCACTTGCTGTTCCCGGAGTAAACGAATCCGCTGTCCATAGGCAGTCATACAGGAAACATTCCGGACCTGGACGACCATTACATCTTTACCGGGGCAGACAAAACTGTTGATTACCGGGTGGGAAAGATGTCTGGATAATTGTGTTTCCAAAACACCATCAAACAAATGCAAATGGCGCGTGATTTTATGGGGCGGTGCCATCGTCGCAGAATGTCCGGATTCCAAACGCAACTGAGCGCCGTACGCCGGTTCCGGCACACAACGTTCCCCCGGCGGGTTTTCTTTGGACATTTCCTCAATATAAGGCAGTTCACCGGCGGCAATCTTCCGGATATGACTCATGGGATGGCGTTTGAACCCCTTACAGTTTTCATTCCAGAGAGCATGATGATTTACAAGCCATTCGGGGTATACGCCTTCCGCCTCGTAAGCAATCGCGCACATAGTCCCGTTACCGATGGAAAGTCCGTCAAGCCAGTGCCGCGCCGGACTTTTATAAATCAGGTCATATTGAGAGATTTGTTTCTGAAGCTGTTTCATCCTGTGGATCCTTTATATTTTGGAGGTAATTTCAAAAGTCCGGCAAAATTTGACTGAAAAATAATTGTTGATGAGATGGAAATGGTAGTTTGTTCCGGCGTCGCCTTACGGCTATGCCGTGACAAGGCGTGGAAAATAACCATCCACCTTCGCCAAGGCTACG